>CAXNEV010000079.1:0-10632 GCA_964200925.1 Candidatus Latescibacterota bacterium
CAGGTTTTGGGTTGCCCGGTCATATACAAACCAAACGGTGCCCGAATGAAGGTTTAATTGCCACACTTGGCCTTTTTGGGGATGGTGCGCATGGCCGTAAATTTGAGTGGTATTTTCGGGCACGCCATTTTTGCATCGGCTGACGGTGCCCACGCTGTTGTCTGGGGGCATGCCAGAAAAGAGCCAGTGGTAGGCCATCAGATCGGCGGCTTTTTTGTTGTGGGTTGAGAGGAACTGATAGAGCAAATGCGCGCGGTGTTGCAAGCTCATAGCAGGCGTGGGATCGGTTTTATCGATCAGGAAGTTGAGAAAATGGAGATAAAAATCGGGGTCTTGTTCAACCGCGGCAATGACGGCGGGTTGCAAAACGGGCTGGTTGTAGAACCGGTCGATGATGCGCGACAACTGAACTGTGGTTTGCACGTCGGCGCTGGGCATTTCGGGGGTTTCAAGCACTTCATAGGGGGGATCGGGTGCGTGTTTGACTTTGTAATTGGGTGCCTGATGTGCCACAGGCGTTCCGGGCAATACTTTGAGGATTTCCAATTGGATTTCTGTGGGATGCAATCTGGAGAGATCGCACAAATCGCGCACCTGGTGCGCGAGTGTTAACCGCGGCAATGCGCCGATGAGGTCGGCGTGGACATCGACATTTTTCAGATTGCAAAGAAAAGACAAACCTTCCCAATTGACTTCGGGTTTGCCCGCACGACCTGCGGCAACAAGGGCTTCGGGATGCGTGGTTTGAAGGCCAACTTCAAGGTGCAACAACCCTGTCGGCATGGATTGCAGGGCCTCGCGAAATGTTTTGGGCAAAAAGGCCGGGTGAATTTCGAGGTGAAACCGCAGGTCGGAAAATTCTTCGGCAAAAAGTTTGAGCCGATCAATGGCAGAGCGCGGAGTGGCGTTGAAGGTTCGGTCGAGAATTCGAATTTCTTTCACGCCCTTGTGGCGGGCCTGTTGCAAGATGCGGCGCAATCGATCCAATGGCGACCAGCGCGTGGGCCCTGTGCGGTAGCTGGTGCAAAAAGTGCAAAACTGGGCACAGCCCCGGTTGGTTTCGATCTGGATGAAGGGTTTTGACCAGTCGAAAAACGGGCTGTCGGATGGCGGAGGCAGGGTGTTCCACTGATCTTCGTTGAGAGCCCCGGTGCCGTTGTCCTGATAGGTGCCATTTTCGTTTAACCAGCACAGGCCGGGCAGGTGTTGCCAGGTGGATTTATCTGCTGGATGGGTTAACAATCCCGGCAGAGCCAGTTCACCTTCGCCGCGACAAACGGCCTGGACAAACGTTTCGCGGCGCAAAAAGGTTTCGTTGTGGCCCAGAAATTCGGGGCCACCGAGAAAGATGCGGGTATTGGGCAACAGGGCGTGAACGCGGCGAAGGGTGCGCAAAACACAGATGTGATTGAACAGATAGACGGTTGACAGAACAACATCGGGTTTATGCCTGGCCACACATGCGGCAATGGCATGTACATCGTCTTTGATGGTGCCGCGTTCGGCATGCCACTGGGCCTGAATTTGGCCTTCACAGGCCATGTGCAACATAGGCAGAGCCAGCGAACTGTGTGAATAGGATGCGCTGATATCCAGGTAACATATTTTCATGAATGAAACTCGCGATCTGTATCAAAAAAAAAAGAGAGGTAGCCTTCAAGGTCTGTCTGAAAATTGCTTTTGGGTTATGAGCATCAGGCGAATGGGCGATTCGCAGAACCAGCAACTTATTTCTGGTTGAATCTTTAGCCTTTTTCTTCCTGTTTTTTTGAATTGAGCAAGGTATTCCATTGATAAGGACACGTTTATGGACATTATCTATCGAATTGAAAATGTAACGGTTTGTGCCTATTGTGACAACCAGCGCATTGGAAAAGTGGGCGTGCCTCATATTGATCTGCACTGGGCCGATGGGGTTTACGTGCCTCTGGCAGGCATTGGCGGTGTGGGTACAGAAGAGGCATTTCGAGGGCAGGGCATTGCCGGGCGAATGATGGATGCGGCCAAAACATTTGCCCGGGAAAAAGGGTATGTGGTTTCGGGTTTGACGACGAATTTGGGCAACAACGCGCGTCGGCTTTATGCCCGTGCGGGATATACGACGGTGTTTCGCCCGGGGCGTTTTGAAAAAAGATTACATCCAGTTGTGTTACCCCATGTAGATGGGATAACCATTCGACCGTATAGCGAAGGGGATGAACAGACATTTATCAGGCTGTTTGAACAGCAGTATCGCTCTGCCATTGGGTATCGCGCCAAAACGCCCGAAAGTTGGCGAACCACGCGGCTGCCTTATTTGACTGAAGAACCGGGTGCATTTCTTGTAGCGGAAGCCGACGGAAAGGTGCTGGGGTGGACGGGAATTTTTCGCAAGTGGGTGGGATTGTGTACGGAAATCTGGACGGTGCCGGATCGGGGACCGGTTGCGCAGGGGCTTCTTTCTTTTATGGAAAAACATCATGTGTCTGTGGGGCGAACAGACTGTCACATCTGGGCATCGCCGCAGGATCATTTTATGGCGGACATTTTTGTTCAGAATGGATACACGTTTGGCGAAAAGCGTGTGTTTATGTTACACGTAATCGATCTGCCCGGATTGTTGCGCGCGCTGTTGCCCAGTTTCAACAAACGGCTGTGCGATTCAACATGGACGGGTGCGGTTCAATTTGTGACACCTGAGCAGCAGGCGGTGTTGCAGGTTGGTTCTAATCTGGATGTTGCTCCCGATGGAGCTGCCACTGTTATTTTGCAAACCGACTCATCCACGCTGTGCCGGTTGCTTGTTGGGGTGATGGATCCGTATGAAGCCTATATTGAAAATCTGCTTTCGGTTCGTCCGGGTTATACGTCTGATATACACACCTTGCTGACAAAACTGTTCCCACCGCTGATGCCTTTTCATCCAGCGGATGATTTGTGGTAAGAACGCGGCGAATAAGCGGGTGCGCAAAGCGCAAATTCCCAAACCTTCCCCTCGTGGAAGTCATCTGCGTAAATGGGATTACCGCGTCATCATCAATGCTATATCAATGCTATTTTTTATGTTGTAACAACGGGGTGTCAGTGGCGAATGCTACCCATGGTGAAAGTCACAGATGCCAATGTTTCGGATTCAAAAATCGCTTATGACCTTTTGGAATCGATGTTTTTCTGGTTCTTTTCTATCCAACTCATGTGGGCCGATGGGGGCTATAAGAACTTTTTTTAAAGATTTCTTCACCCGATCTGGCTTGCATGAGAAGAAGGACGGTATAAAAAGCCTTCACAATTGACAAACCTTCTGAAATACACTAATTTACCGATGTCTGTAGAAGGTTTTATATCTTTCACAAAAGGCTCATAATCGCCATGTTTGGCAAACAATCCGATTCATCGACAATTGTGCTGGACAATATTCTGCTCGAAAAAAAAATTTGGGCCGTAGCTGGCGGCAAAGGCGGCACTGGAAAAACAATGGTCACCACCAACTTAGGTGTGGGGCTGGCCATTTTGGGTTACAAGGTCATTCTCATCGATGGTGATTTGGGTGGTGCCGATTTGCATCTGTCATTTGGCATGCCGGTACCCAAACGCAACCTCAACGATTTCCTCAGTGGTCGACTGGCCTCGCTTAATGACGTGCTCCTGCCAACCCATAGCGCCAACCTCAGCCTGATTTGTGGCGGTAGTGAACTGATTGGCCTGGCCAATTTGCCTCATCAGCGCAAAGAAAAACTCAAACGCCATATCAACCAGCTTGATGCCGACTTCATTTTGGTGGATCTGGGGGCTGGTACCGCCTATAATACGCTCGATTTTTTTGTGATCTCCAATGAAGGAGTCATTGTCTGCAACCCCGAACCACAGGCTAAAATAGATGCGTATGCTTTTGTCAAAAATGCTGTTTATCGGTTGTTGTTACAGGCTTTCGGGCGCAATACGGCCCTCAAAGACTTGATCATCAATTTTGGCAACAATGCCCAGCGCGCCTTAAAAATTCGCGATTTGCTGGGCATCATCAGCAACAAAATGCCCGAATATAACGACAAAGCCCACAACATCATTCAAACATTCCGCCCCAAACTGATCATGAACAAAGTGCGCAAAAAAAGCCAGCTTGAAGACGCCGATCGATTTGTTTATCTGGTCAGAGAATATTTGAGCGTCGAAATGGATTATCTCGGACACATCGAATACGACGAACGCGTGGTGGATGCCTGTGAGAAAATGCGGCCTTATCTGTTGGATCAACCCACAGCCAAAGTGTCGTTAAGCGTATATAATATATTGTTTAATATGGGTATTCGCGATCTTCAGTTGCGATATGACAAAAAAACCTACAAAAAGATGTCCCAGGGTGTCAAACTCGAATCTAAAACTTGGAAGGAGAATGCACCGTGATGTTTGCCGGCTGGCTGCGCCAGAAACTGATCAATCCCATTGCCTGCCGACTGTCCTCTGCCCAACAACCCAGTGTACCCGATACGGCTTTTTCAGTAACCCAAACGCTAAAAGCTCCTAAAAGTATCCTCATTGTATCCGACAGTCGCGCCGGAGCCCTGTTTCTGGCTGCCTCCCAATTTTGGGCCATTCGCAATTGTTATCCCAACGCACATATCTGTTTGTTGGCTCGGAACGATCGCGAGTTTATTGCACGTGAAATCCCCTTTGTCAATCAGGTAATCATTTACCATGATTTTTTATTGCCTTTTGGAACGCAGATGCGCGAAACGGTTAAACAGCTTCAGACCCAACCTTTTGACTTGGCCTTTTGTTTTAGCAGTGAACCCAATTTCTGCCCTGCTTATCTTTGTTTTAAAAGTGGCGCGCGCATTCGCATTGGATTTCAGCGTGAAGATCTTCCTTTTTTTAATGTGCGCATTGTTCCTCGCACCGAAGAATACTACGAAGAACAACGTTTGTCTTTGCTGTTGCACACATTGGGTATCCCTCAAGTAAAAGAACGCGTTTCTTGGTCTGTCTCCAAAGAAAGTGCTCAAAAAATTCAGCAGCGGTTTCTGGTTGGGCGCAAAACCAGCGAAACATTTGTTGCGCTTGATGTCAGCAGTTCTAATGGCGAACGACCTTCGGCCAAACAATTTCTCGAAATAGCCCAAGCCACAGCCAAGAATGTCCGTTTGCTGGTTTTTTTCAATTTTCCAGAACGCAAAATCGCCCATCACATTCGAGAACATCTGGGACAACAGGTGCTCATTTTTGAAACCGACGATTTGCCCAAAATAGTGGCCCTGCTCGAAACCTGCCATCATCTGATTGCCTGCAACTCCGATTTATTTCATCTGGGCGTGTCTATGGGATTATCGGTCAAAGGTATATTTTCTGCCGCAGATATTCCCAAATGGGCCCCTTCACAAAGTAGCAAAAATGTTGAAATTTTTGATGTTGAACAACTCAAAACCTGGATACACCAACATTTGAATCATGCCGATCACACCGCCAAAACAGCATCGTAGATGATATAAGTCCAATGTCCCAAAGGATAACCCGAAGGTCGTTCCCTCCACTGAATTCCTTTTAATACCTGCCTATATTTTTATAAATGTGACGTTCGGCACAAATTGAATCTCTCTAAAATCCGATATTAGTATGAAAAGATTTTTCACACCCTTGTTGATTTGCGTCTGATTTGCTGGTTGTTTCGCGCCACTCCAGCATTGAATAATGCATTTGGTTTTCAATAACACTTGTATTCATTGAAGTTTATCATTATTTGGTTCCCGCATCTTTTCAGGCACAAATATTGCGCCTGTGATAGTCATTTAAGATGCAACATTAAGATGCAACCATTTCTTCATTTGGAGGAAGCGTGTGTCGTCTGTCGTTTTTTTGACCCTGTATTTTCAAATGAATCTCTAATCTTTGCAGGGATTTATCTTGTGTGATGGCAATTAACTGATATGCTAAATAGATACAGTGAAAACACAGATTTTAATTACAAATGTTCTATGGAGGCACGGTATGTTTAAGCAAAAATGGTTAAAAAAAGGCTTTCAGTTTTCATGTGAAACCATGCTTGTCACATGGCTCGTTTTATCGGGTTTTGCCACATCTGCCCAGGCCCAACTCCAGGTTGCCGCTGACATTCAACTCAACGCCGGTGATGGGAAATTGACAGAAGCCAAAACCCTTGTGGCCAATCCTGGGGCAAAAGTGGTGGTTGAAGTGTTTGCCAGTGGTTACACAAATGCCCAGGGTGTTGAAGTCACGTTAGAAGTGCCCGATGCTTCGGCCATTTTAGAATCCAAGGGGGCATCAACTGAGTACCCCGTTGTTTTGGATTCAAAAAAGGGCAACCAGTTTATCATGGCAGCCGCAATCTTTGGGGCACCCAAAAGTTATACAGGAGAACTCAAGCTGGTTGGCTCCATGACGCTTACGCTGTCTTCAACTTTTACTGCCACAACCATCAAAGTTGTCAGTGTCGATTTTGGAACAGCTGTGGTTAAACCCAATATCGAATTTTCCGTTGGCAATCAAAGCAGCATTCCGATTGCCAACGTGGTAGGGGCCGACCTCAACGGCAATCCGGGAAATCAAAACATCACCAGTTTTCGCGTCAATCCGGGTTTGGGATTTCCACTGCAAGTATTTGCAGGTGGTTTGACCAATGTCACCGCTTTTGAAATTCACGCCTCCATTCTCAATCCGGCAAACTGGGTTTTGGGAGCTTCCCGATTTTCCGCACAGGTACCGTTTGAAGCAACAGCCTCGGGCGGCGGCCTGCCCTCTCCGGTTGCGTCCAGCAGCCCCCGGGCAGCCATTGACATTGCCCAGGGAATTCGCGGAGATGCAACCTATAACCCGCAAAACCTTTCGGTAGAAGCCGGCATTGGCGGCACCGTAGCCGTTGAACTTTATGGCGCGGGTTACAGAGAAGTCAGTGGATTCACCGCCATTTTTGAACTGGCCAATCCCACCGCCGTGCAACGCGTTACCCTCACCCCGGCAAGCCCCTTTCCGATCAAACTGAGTGAACCCATTATCAAAGGCAACCAGGTCACCGCCAATCTGGGCATCCTCAGTATTACCAGTGCCCAAAGCAGCGGCCTTCAATTGCTCGGAACATTTATCTTTACGCTGGGAAGCGAAGCATCAAATGGCGTGGGCATCACGCTGAAATCTCTGGCATTTCAAGCAGGTAACAAAGCCGACGATTTGATCACGGCCAATGCCGTGGTCAACGTCACAGGTTCTGGCGGTATTTTACAGGGATCAACCGTTCAAGTGGATGGCAACACATTTATTGCCAAAGCAACATCGAAAACCCCCGTGTCAGGCAATGTCATGCTGGGGCAATTTAACCTGTTTACCAGTCAAATTTTTAGAAGCGGTCAAATCACCATCAATCGGGTCATTTTCACCGCAGGGGAGCGCACACAAACGCTGTCGCCCAATCTCGTTCTAACCCTGGGTTCTGTTATTTCTGATGCGCCCGTGGTGACCAACCCACCCGTTCCTGTCACCGTAACCGACACGCGTGCCGTCATCCAATGGGATACCAGCAAACCCAGCAAAGGCAAGGTGCTTTTTGGCAAAGATCCCGGGCAGTTGAACAGCACAGCCGAATCCAGCACAACCGACCTGGTTACTCTGCATCGGGTGCGCCTCAACGACCTTTTGGCCAACACGCGTTATTTCTTTAAAGTTGTCAATACCGATGAAAAAGGCAATGCCTCCGAACCCTTTCCAACATTGCCTGTTGTGTTTACAACCCGTGCCCTTCCCGACAACCGGCCCCCACAGGTTCTCAAAGGCCCATCCATTTTGGGATTAACCAACAACCGCGCCCAGGTCACGCTCTTTACCGATGAAGCCGCCGTGGTTCAGGTCAATTATGGCACCAGTGCCACAGCATTAACTCAGGAAGTTTCCCGGGCCAATTCCCAGCTTGAACACAATCTGGTGCTTGAAAATCTCACGGCGAGCACCGAATATTTTTATCAGGTGCGACTCACCGACCTCAATGGAAATGCCGTCACAATTCCAACGCGCAACTTCCGCACCCAGGCGGGTACAGACACATTTCCACCGCGCATTTTGAGTCGGCCTTCTGTTTTGAACAATGCCTTTAATGGCACGGTCATTGCCTGGTTAACCGATGAAGCCAGCAACAGTGCTGTGTTATATGGAAAAGAAAGTGAATCCCTTACCGATTCGGTGGTGGTTCAGGAAACCGTGCGCGACCACAAAATCACGCTGAGCAATTTGCTGGCCGGCGTTCGTTATATCTATCGCGTGCGATCTGTTGATGCCACGGGCAACACAGCCCTGTCAGAACTTTTCAATTTCACCACCCGTTCCGATGCCGATATACTTCCACCTAATTTTGTAAAACCACCGGTCATTGCCCGTCAGGGTGATACCGATGTGTTGATCGTTTTTGAAACCAATGAACCCACCACCGCCGCCGTTCGGTTTGACACCACCTCAGCAGTTTATGCCGACACCACCGGCACGGTGGGTCAAACTTCTTATTCATCCACTCCCAATCGGCGCCACGAAATCTCTCTGACCAACCTCATCAAAGCAAAACGCTATTATTACAAAATCGGCATCACCGACCTGGCACAAAATGGTCCCATAACCAATCCGGGCCAATTGACTTTTGCAACCAAGGCTTTGTCCGATAAAAATCCACCGGTGGTATTTTCACGCCCCATTGCCCAGGGCATCACCCAAAACAGTGCCATCATTTCCTGGGGTGCCGACGAACCCCACAACGCCATCATTCGTTTTGGAACCATCACACCCGGTACGCCAGTCACCACAACCAGCTTGACCAAATCGTTAGAAGAAATAGAATTTAAGCAAAATCATGCCACCACCATTTCAGACCTTCAAGCAGGCACCACATATGCCTATGAAGTGGAAACCATCGACGGTTCGGGAAACACCGGCACCAGCAAAAATCTGCAGTTTACAACACAGCTCATCGCCGACAGCAAACCCCCGGTAATTGTGCGCGGCCCTGTGGTAAGCAACATTCGGGAATCATCTGTAACCATCGACTGGTTCACCGATGAACCCGCCGACAGCCGTGTCAGTTATGGTCTCAACACCAAATATGGCACCACCGTTGAAGATGCCACAGGCACGCGCATTCACTCGGTTACATTAACCGATTTGCAACCTGGAACAACGTATCATTATGCAGTCGGTTCTGCCGACCAAACAGGCAACGTGGTCACCACAGATGCCAGTGGAACCACCATTGGCCTCAGCAAAGACCACACGTTTAGCACCCTGTTGAGCAAAGATACTCAGCCTCCGGTTATTACTGAAGGCCCGATTGTGGAGTTCACCAACAAAATTGCCATTGTGCGCTGGACCACCGACGAACTGTCCACCTCGCGCATAGTTATTGGTGTAACCCCCGGATCAAGCAATATCAAAGAAGGCACACCTGTATTTGGAGAAACTTCGCAAAAAGTGGTTGAAAGCAACGATCTGGTTACCAAACATTCCGTCACTATCACAGAACTGGAACCAGGCCTGCCCTATTTGTTTCAAGCCTTTTCAATCGATGCTACTGGAAATACCGTCAACACAACCAACCCCACTGCACGTAGCAAATTTCAGCCTCCTGGCGGGTATGGCAGTTTCACAACCTCAAGCACAGCCGACACGCAATTTCCGGTAATCACCAAAAGCCCCACGGTGATTGCCTCCACGTCCACCAGCCTGACCGTCGAATGGAAAACCGATGAAGGGGCCAACAGCGTGGTCAGTTATGGCACATCAAAAGACAGTTTAAAATCGCAAGAAGTTGATGGCACCAATGTCAAACAACACCAGATCGTGCTCACCAAACTTGCCGCCGGGAAAACATACGCCTTTAAAGTGGCTTCCACAGACGCTTCGGGCAATGGGGCAACACAGAGTGCTGTTTTATATGGAACCACACTTGCCACCACCGATCTCACAGCACCTGTGATTTCTAAAAAACAGAGTGTCATTTACAAAAATGACCGATCGGCAACCATCACCTGGACAACCAATGAACCCGCCGATTCCAAAATCACCTATAACACCCGCCGCGACAGCCTCTCTGTGGTGCGCAGCCTGCCCGATCTGGTAGCAGATCACACCATGACGTTGACCAATCTGTCGGCAAACACGCTGTATTATTATCGGGTATCATCTTCAGATGCCAACAACAACGGCCCAACGCTTTCCCAGATCGATTCTTTCAGAACCGAAACGATACCTGATAACACAGCCCCGTCCATCAACGCCAGCAGTGTTAAGGTGGTCAAAACCGACAGCACGGCAACCATCACCTGGACAACCAATGAAATATCCGACAGCGCTGTGCTTTTTGCCAAAGCCGTTGCAGGCAAACAGGTACAACCTTCTTCTGGCAAAAAAGAAGGTGATGAAACCGATGTCATTACCCACAGCATCACATTGACGAACCTCAATCCCAATACCAATTACGTGTACCAGGTCGAATCCATCGATGCATCCAACAACGGCCCAACCCAGAGTTCCCAACTTTCCTTTTCTACCGTTGGAACCGGCGATGTACAACCGCCTACCGCCCCAACTGGATTGGTGGTTTCAGCAGGAAATGCGGCTGTTAAACTGTTCTGGTCGGCCAGCCCCACCGATGGCGTAACTGGGTATGTGGTT
>CAXNEV010000080.1:0-10597 GCA_964200925.1 Candidatus Latescibacterota bacterium
GGAACCTCATTAGAAGAGGCAGAACGTGCGCTGATTGAAAAAACATTGGCCCATGTCACGCGCAACCGAAAAGATGCTGCGGCAATTTTGGGCATTAGCGTTCGGGCTTTGCAATACAAGCTGAAAAAATACGATTTGGGATGAATGTCCTGTAAATTGTGCAAAAAATGCACTTTCTGAATTTTTTCACATGCAAAAAATGCGTTTTTGTGTGAACAAACCGGGCATGCTGATTTTCTGGCATGCCCGGTTTGTTTTTTAAAAACAATGAGTTAATATCATGTTACATTTTTGTGGCATTCTTGTTGCTATTTAAATACAGTGGAAAAAGCCACTGCAAAACAAATGTAACGCACTGTGGTTTTTTCTTTTTAAGATATTTATTTATAATTGTTTATTTTTTTACAGTCCAGATATATCCACCGTGTTTGGTCGGTGCTGTGCAATTTCTGCATGATCTGGGGTTTTGGTTAACATCTGTTGGTGGGGGCTCTTGTGGTTCAGCAATCGGAGTGGATACATCAGCAAGCCGATAAACGCCGTTATCATCCGACCAGGTCAGTTTCTCATTTTTCGAATCCGTTTCATTTTGACCCGTCGTTAATGGTTCCAAATTTGTTGTCGCGCGATCGGATGGGGGCTTTTAAAGAATTGATAGATCGGCTGTATCTTGCTGGAAATGTAATAGATAGTTTGCGTTTTTTGCAGGCAGTGTTAGATCGTGAAGACCAACAAAGCACTTCATTGGGGCATGGTATTGCCCTGCCGCATGCGAGGTGTCGATCGGTGGCACAGCCCAGTTTGGCGTTTGGCATTTCTCGGTCTGGCATTTTATTTCCTTCTGAAATTCACCCTGAACCAGTGCATGTCATTTGTATGCTGGCCGTGCCCGATGCGGTACCTTCCCAATATCTGGCGCTTTTGGGAAGGTTGGCTTTTTGTTTCCAGCGCGCTTCATTTTTAGATGGGCTGTTTGATTGCCATACACCCGGTGCGATGCATCGGTTTATGTTACATCGCCTTTCAAATTTTCAAACCGGGCAATCTTCATCAACCGGCTCTGTGCCTTGTGCTTAAATTTTAAATAGGGTTCACCTTTATCCTTCAGGAGGTTCACCAGTGGCAGGAATTATGATTCAAGATAGCGAGTCTCTGGATCTGTATTTGCGTGACATTGCTTCATCAGAACCATTGTCGGGCGAGGAAGAGATTGATCTGGCCAAAAAAATTCGCAAGGGATGTCAGCGTTCCCGGGACAAACTGGTTGCGGCCAACTTGCGTTTTGTGGTCAGTGTGGCTCGCGAATATCAGAATCATGGCGTGCCATTGGCTGATTTAATCAGCGCTGGCAATATGGGGCTGATGACGGCGGCGGAACGGTTTGATGGCACGCGAGGTTTTAAGTTTATTTCTTATGCAGTGTGGTGGATTCGCCAGGCCATTCATCAAAGTCTGGCACAAGATTCACGGGTGGTTCGCCTGCCCATTAACCGCATTGATTTGTTGCACAATATTTCCAAAGTATCGCGCGAATTGCGGCAGTCAAACGAGGCCGAGCCCGAACCCGAGGTGATTGCAAAAGAACTTGGTGTTTCTGTCGCAATGGTGCAAGATACCCTGATGCGGGCACGCGATGTGTGGTCGCTGGATGCGTCGTTTCGCGAAGACGATGACCACAGTTTGTTGCATGTGTTGCCTGATAGCACACAGAAAGCCCCAGATGAAGAAGTGGTGGAAGACTCGGTGCGCGATCAGGTAGAAGAAGTGCTCGAATCGCTTGATGATCGCGAAGCCGAGGTTTTGCGGCTGTATTTTGGATTGGGTGATGAAGAGCCTCTTACCCTGGAAGAAATTGGCGTGCGGTTTAATTTGACACGCGAACGCGTGCGGCAGATTAAAGAAAAGGCATTGCGGCGGTTGCGCCATCCACGTCGTCGGGCACAATTGGAACCGCTTATGGAAGTAACCTGATTATTGTTATGTTTCAAAAAGGGGACACCTGCGGGTGTCCCCTTTTTTTGGGAGGTGTAAAATTTGTTTGATATAATTTAATATATTGTTTTTCAATTTCTTATGAATTATTTTGAATTTTCAGGTTTCTTGACAAATTGAGTGGTGAAGCGTATATTGTTTTCACGAAAGGGGGTGAGACCATGCCCAATAAGGCAGAATTAATCAGCGCAGTTTCCGACAAAACTGGCATTTCAATTAAAGATGCTGGTGCAGCGTTGGATGCGTTGATCGATGAAATTACCGGGGCTTTGAAAAAAGGCGAGCGTGTGGCACTTGCAGGTTTCGGTACATTTTCTGTTGGAACACGAGCTGCTCGTCAGGGCCGTAACCCGCAAACGGGTGCAACCATTCAGATTTCTGCGAGCAAATCAGCAAAGTTTAAAGCTGGCAAAATGCTCAAGGATGCCATTCAATAAATTGCATCTGGATGTTTTACGCAAAGCCCTGAATTTTTCAGGGCTTTTTTTCTTGACAGAACCGAAACAGAAAAATATACTGTAAGTGTTCTATGGGTGTGTTTTCAAGCCGATTTTTCAGGAGGTTTGGATGAAGCGCTGGGGCCTTTGCCTGCTTTTAGTTGTTTTAACCAGTGGGTGTAGCGATCGTTTGGCAGATATTCAACACCGCATGGAAGGCACCTGGGTGCTGGAGTCTCGCCAGTTGCGCGATGGCACTATTTTGCGCTCCCCGCAAATTGCAGGCGCTATTACCTGGGTTCCCATTGATTCTCGCAAAGCCCATGTGAGTTTGAATGTATTCCAGTCGGCTGAAGACAGGTCAGACAACCGATTTAACTATGCGGGTTGTACTTATGAAATTTCTACTTCGGCCATCACACAAGCCCGGTATGTGCTTGTTCGGCAAGGTTATCGATCTTCGGCGGAAGCGCCGTTTTCTGTTTATCCAAAAGCCAAAAGTGCAAAAGGAAAAATCACGGTTGGTGGCCAGGAAGTTGAGATCGCCCACGATGATCAAAGATGGGTTTTTCAAAACAACACATTAACAGCCTCTTACGAGGGGGCCTGGGTCGATACGTGGAAGCGTGTGCAATAGGTTTTTTTTGATGGAATTAAAAGCCCGGGTGGTTTATCCGGGCTTTTTTATTATGGAATGTCAGTTCACCGTTTTTTAACGTTTCCGAAACATTTCTGAAACATGATATAGGTATTTTTTGCAACTCAAAATACAACCTTATTTTAATGATTAAACTGCACTTGGACTCACAAACAGGTCAATTATGGACGAAGGAAGTCGCGAGTACGTTTTAAATGCAGCCAAAGAACACGGTGTTAAATTTATACGGTTGTGGTTTACAGACATTCTCGGTTTTTTAAAGAGTGTTGCCATTCCGGTTGGGCAATTGGAAGAAGCATTATGTGAAGGAATTGGGTTTGACGGATCATCTGTGGCTGGGTTTGCGCGCATAGATGAAAGTGATATGATTGCCATGCCCGATCCCACGACATTTCAAGTTTTGCCATTTCGACCCCAGCACGAAGGCACTGTGGCCCGGATGTTTTGCGATATTCTAAACCCGTCGGGATCGCCATATGAAGGTGATCCGCGCTGGGTTTTGAAGCGCAATTTGAAACGCGCAGCAGATCTGGGCTTTGCGTTTTATGTGAGCCCAGAACTGGAATATTTTTATTTTGAAAGACCGGAATTGCCGTTAAAGGGCCTGGATGAGGGCGGTTATTTTGATCAAACACCGCTCGATGTGGCCAGTGATTTGCGGCGGGATACAGTGTTGACGCTTGAGAAGATGGGCATTGAAGTGTCTTCCAGTCATCATGAAGGCGCTCCAAGCCAACATGAAATTGATTTGCTCTATACCGATGCGTTGACCATGGCTGACAATGCCATGACCTATCGGTTGGTGGTTAAAGAAATTGCCGTCAAACACGGCGTGTGGGCGTCGTTTATGCCCAAACCCATTTTTGGGGTCAATGGCAATGGCATGCACACACATATGTCGCTGTTTCAAGGTGAGCGCAATGCTTTTTTTGATGCGCGCAGCAAATATCAATTGTCGCGTACTGCCCGGCATTATATTGCGGGCCTGTTGAAACACGCCCCCGAAATAACACTTGTGACCAACCAGTGGGTCAATTCCTATAAACGCCTGGTACCGGGATATGAAGCACCTGTTTACACCACCTGGGGTGCGGTGAATCGTTCCGATCTGGTGCGGGTGCCATCTTATAAACCAGGCAAAGAGAGCGCTGTGCGTGTGGAATATCGGTCGCCTGATCCCGCGTGCAACCCGTATTTGGCTTTTTCGGTGATGCTGGCCGCAGGGTTAGAGGGCATTGAAAAAAAATATAAAGCGCCACAGCCGATGGAAGTCAATGTGGCCGAGATGACCGATGCCAGCCGGGCAAAAGCGGGCATTTTTATGTTGCCTCAAGATTTGTCACAGGCCATCGATTTGGCCGAAAGCAGCCCTTTGGTGCGCCGGGCGCTGGGCGAACATGTGTTTGAAAAATTTATTGCCAATAAAAAAATTGAGTGGGCCAATTATAGGGCACAGGTAACGGGTTATGAACTTGAGCAGCATTTGAAGATTTTATAAAATCAAACCCGCCTTACATAGTTGCCAATTTTGAAAACGCGAACATTGAAAAGTGTTCGCGTTTTTTCCAGGTGTGATGTTTATGGCTAACAAGAGAAGACCATGTCCGCGAGGGTTGTATAACGGATGTCCGATTCCCCGTGAGTTGTGTGGCGAAGATTATCGGCGCACCGGGCAGTGGCATTGTGTGAAATTTTTGAAAGAATTTGAATGGTTTGTGTTTGGCACTGGAGACGGGCCTGCTGAAACAGAAGCGCTGGCGGGAGAGGAGATCGTGTCGTTGGAAGATTTGATGCGATTGTTAAAAGGGCTGGATGGAGAGGCGTAATTTTTCAACATTTTTTAACAGGCCCAGTGGTGGTTCCAGGCGATGTTGCGTGTGTCATACCAGAGGGCTGCGAGTGGGTTTTGAAACAAGCTGATCGTATGGTGTTTCATGAAATCCGATGCGTTTGATTGTATCGAGGAAGTTTTATGTTAATCTGGCAACGGCTTTATAAACGTCGAGAATGGGGATGCCTTTTTCTTTGGCAATGCGGGCACAATCGTCGTATTCGGGTGTGATGCGCGATTTTCCTGCGATATCGGCGATTTTGATCCGCACGGGGCCCAATGGCGGTTCTATGGTGTCGGCTCGGCGGGATAACATGCGGCGTTCAACGGGGATGCGGCGAATGCCCAATGTGGTGGTTTCTGAAAAAATGAGGTCGGTGAGCGCAGTTTCTTGTTGTGAATCGGATAGAACCGTGAGTTGAATGCCCGGGCGGCCTTTTTTCATGATGACAGGGGTCAGAAAAGCGTCGCGAGCACCTGTTTCGAGCAGGCGATTGATCAGATAGCCATAAATTTCAGGTGTCATATCGTCGATGTTGGTTTCAAGCAGAATGAGGTTGTCTATCTGAGGATTGCTGATGAGATCGCCAATTTCAACACGCAACAGGTTGGGCACCTGATCCAGGTCGCGGGTGCCCGCGCCATAACCCGTCATTTGGGTGCAAAACGAGATGGGTTTGCCAATGTCTGTGGCCAAAGCCATGAGAATGGCAGCACCGGTTGGGGTGACCAGTTCGTAGGGAATATCGGTGCGTTCAGCAGGCACTCCCCGGGTCAGTTCGACCACTGCGGGCACCGGAATGGGCATTGAGCCGTGGGCACCGCGTGTGCGGCCGGTGCCAAAGCGCAGTTTGGAGGCATAAACAGCTTCTACGCCCAGTAGCTCAAGGCCGATGATGACACCCACGACATCAACAATGGCATCCACTGCACCCACTTCGTGAAAATGGACGTGGTCAATGGGGGTGCCGTGGACTTTGGCTTCGGCTTCGGCAAGTTTTTGAAAAACCCGTCCAGCTTTTTCTTTCACAGCATCGGAAATGGCCCCGGCCTGGATGATGGCCAACACATCTTTGAGGTGGCGATGCACATGGCCTTCCTGGGTTTTGACATCAATTTTAGTACCCATAATGCCGTGTTTGTCCACCCGGCGTTGTGTGAGGGTATATTCTTTGAGTCCGAGTTTCTCAAGTTCATGTTTGAGGGTGTCAAAAGACAATCCCGCATCGACCAAAGCCCCCAGTGCCATGTCACCGCTGATGCCGGCAAAACAATCAAAATAAGCAATTTTCACGGGGAAATATCCTTAACAAAAAAACCGTGATGGTGGGTGTCACGGTTATATTTAGAGGATCAATCTATTGCTGAGGCTGGTTAAATTCGTTCTCAACCTCAGCATTTTTTTGACCGGATTTACAATTGTTCAATGGCGACATTTTTCAGGGTGCTTTGAATGCGTTTGGGATCAAACACCGCATCCAGATCATACACATTTTGAAAATCTTCAAGATGGTCGTCTTCTGTTTTCCGCATCAATCCCGCATCGACCAGAGAAAACACAATGTGCCCAAAGTCGATGGTTCCATGAATGCCCAAATAAGCAAGCACCGCCCGGGCCATTGGGCCATATTGTTCACATGCAAAATCAGCAATGCCCCAGGCGAGTTCTTGTCCGCTGACATGGCGACCAGATTCGGGGGCATGGGTTCGGTTAAGTTCGCGAACCGTGTAATCCAGGGCTGCAAAAATAAACAGATAGGCTTCGCGCAAGTACCGACCTTCGCGCTCTGCTATTTCATCAATGCGATGGCTGAAATCGTGTTGCATAGGGATGTTGCTGTGGTTTGGGTGTGGGAGAGATTTTAAGGGTGCAAATTCGAAAAAATGCATGAATTGCCAAGACCAATTACCCAGGTGTTTTTCTACCCTTATTCTTCTATTTGTAAAAATTTTGTATCCTGAATGGCTGCTGTGACCAGGTTTCCGTTGTGCTGTGCAAGTTGAACCAGAAGTTGGTCGCGATTTTGATAGAAGTTGGCCAGATAGGCTTTGGGCACGGGTTGTCCGGTGGGGCGATTGATGGCCCGATCGGGGTTGATCAGTTGATATCTGCCATTGAGGGTGGTGTAAAAATTAAAATGCAAATGTGGCCCTGTTGCCCGTCCTGTGGCCCCAACATAACCAATGCCTTGTTTTTGTTTGATGCGCTGGCCTGTGCGAAGGCCGCGGGCAAAGCCGCTTAAATGCCCATATCCTGTTTTGTAGCCATTTTTGTGTTTGATTTCAACATATTTGCCCAATGCGCCTTTATGACCGGCAAAGGTTACAACCCCATCGGCAATGGCCCAGACGCGCGTGCCATGTGGGGCTGCATAATCGACACCGTGATGGGGAATGGTCTTTTTGAGAATGGGGTGAAATCGTTTGCTGGCAAATTTGGAGCTGATGCGTGTGAAGTTGAGCGGGGCTTTCAAAAAAATGCCCTGTAGTGAACGGCCTGTGGCGTTGTAATAACCCTCGTTGCCCTGGGGATCAACAAAACGAAAGGCCTGGTAGATTTCGGTTTCTTTTGCGCTTTTGTATTCGGCGGCCAGCACATCGCCATAACGCACAAATTGGCCATTTTGATTATAGAATTTTTCAACGGCAATTGAAAAGCGGTCGCCTGCGCGACAATCGACCTGAAAATCAATGTCGTATTCAAAAATATATTCGAGTTTGCCTGCGAGCAAATCGGGGCTTGCTCTGGATGTTTGAAGGGCATTCCAGATGGAGTCGTCAATGCGATTGGATACGGTGACTACTTCGCGAACCAGAGGAAAGGATTCTTTCCATGCCTTGATCGCCTGGTTGGTGCGTTCGGCAAAAAATCGGTGTTCATGATCGCCGCGTTTGGTATATTCAAAACGCTCAATGGCACCGATGGTGTCAAGGACAATGGCATATTGGTCGCCATTTTGAATGACGCTGGGGTTGAATTCGGACCGATGAAGGCCATGTCGAAGAGCAGAGATAAGTTGGCCAATTTGCTGGTGAGAAATGCCTTCGCGGTTGAGGGCTTCTGTGAATGTTTCTCCCCGCTGAATGTGACCCGCTATCTCGGTTGGTTCTGCGGGTATTGGCTCTTCAGCATGCAACGCCAAAGACTTACCCTGGCTGGTGGTATCACTTTCTTCACTTAAAGATTCTTCGAATAATATTTTTGGGGGTTCTTCAGAGTCAGAACCGCTGTTGAGGCCCAACAACGCACATAAACCCAGCAGCAGACACAAAAATACCCAGCGGCGCGATTTGCGCAGACGCGGCGAAAAAGATGGACTTTTATAAACGTAGATTGGCATAGGTCTCATGAGGGCAAATAGGGGCGCTCAATGGCGCCCCTGAATGTGCATAAATTATTGTTCTTTATTGAAGATTGCGACAAATTATAAACCAAAAAGAACAACCTGTCAACGGCATTTTTTCAAGAAAAAAGAAAAAGAGAGAAGATCACATCCCCGAGATCTCATTTGTCTGCTCTCGATTCTCTTTTCCCCTATTTTGAGGCATGCATGTGTTTGGAGATGGTTTTATGATCGATGGAAAAATAGAGCTTAAAGGATTGTTTCCCGAAGAGTTGGATCCACATTTGGCCAATATGGGTTTAGAAAAATACCGCACCCGGCAAATGGTGGACTGGCTTTATAATAAAGGGGTTACACATTTTGATGCCATGACCAATTTGTCCAAATCCGTCCGACAGCGCCTGGACGAACATCTCCATATTTTGAATTTGCAATCTGTTGGACAAATTCAAACTTCTTCTGGTGATACCGTGAAGTTTTTGTTGGCCCTTCCCGATGGGAGGCGCGTAGAGAGCGTGCTGATGTGGGAGGGAAAACGGCGCACCCTGTGTGTGTCGTCACAGGTGGGATGCCCGCTGGATTGCCAGTTTTGTGCCACCGGGCGCATGGGTATGATTCGCAATCTTACGGCCGGTGAAATTATTGATCAGGTCATTTTTGCCCGTCGGTTTTTGCACGCCCAGAACGACGAATTGACCAATGTGGTGATGATGGGCATGGGCGAACCGCTGTTAAATTATGATCAGGTCATGCGCGCCATCCGGTTGATGAATCTCGATTATGGCTTGGCCGTGGGCATTCGCCGCATTACGCTGTCAACAGCAGGCTATGTGCCGGGCATTGCCCGGTTGGCAAAAGAAAAGCTAAAATTGGGACTGGCCGTTTCACTCAATGCCACAACGGATTTGCAGCGGTCGCAAATTATGCCCATTAATCGCAAGTGGCCCATTGCCGAATTGCTTTCGGCTGTAAAAGCCTACCAAACGCAAATTGGGCGCTGGGTTACGCTTGAATATGTGTTGTTACACGGGTTTAACGACACACCAGAAGACGCGTTGCGTTTGGTGGATTTGGTGCGCGATATCTCTTGTAAAATCAATGTTATTCCGTGGAATCCCATCGAAGAAGGACTGTACGAAAGGCCTCCACAACCCGCGATTGACCGGTTTGTTGAGATTCTGGCCCAGGCCCAATTAACTGCTACGGTGCGCTATAGCAAGGGAGATGATATCGCGGCCGGCTGTGGGCAACTTTATCAGGAATTAAAAACGGCTTAAGTTGTTTTTATGTGCAAAAACGGGCGTCTTTTCTCTTGAAGAATTTCCAAAGAGATGTTATAGTTGAACTTACCACGAAAGGCTATTTACCTTGCCTCTCCCCGACCACAGATCGGAGGCGCAAATTATGGAGCAATTTATTATTGAAGGTGGACGCCCACTTTCCGGAACAGTTATTCCGGCGGGCAACAAAAATGCCGCGCAACCCCTGCTTGCGGCAACGCTGCTAACCGATGAACCCGTGGTATTAAAAAATGTGCCCCACATCGGTGATATTTTTTGCATTGTGGACATTTTGCGCGATTTGGGTGCAGATGTGCGCGAAACGGGCGACCACGAATGGACCATTTGTGCCCGCGGGGTCAATAAAACGGCGCTGAAGGCAGATTTGTGCCGAAAAGTGCGCGGGTGTTTTATGTTTGCAGGCCCTCTTCTGGCCCGGCATCATGAAGCCATTATTCCACGGCCGGGAGGCGATCGCATTGGCCGACGTCGGGTGGACACACATTTGATTGCGCTGGAAGGACTTGGGGCGATCATTCACACCAATCATATCTATGGATTTCACGCGCCAAATGGGCTTAAAGGGGCCGATATTTTTTTAGATGAACGCAGCGTAACAGGCACTGAAAATGTCGTGATGGCCGCGGTTTTGGCCGAAGGGCGAACCATTTTGCGCAATGTGGCGTCAGAGCCACATGTCCAGGAATTGTGTTTTATGCTCAATAAAATGGGCGCGCGCATTTCTGGCATCGGCACCAATGAACTGATTATTGACGGGGTGACGGAATTGGGCGGTGCAACCCATGAAATTGGGCCAGATTATATGGAGGTGGGCAGTTTTATCGGGTTGGCCGGTGCGACCAATAGCCACATTCGAATTAAAAATGCGGCCCCCGAAAATATGCGCAAGAGCCTGATGGTTTTTCGCAAATTGGGGTTGGAGGTCAAAATTGATGGGGCCGATATCGTGGTGCCCGAATATCAAAAATTAGAAATTCGACCAGATGTGGGCGATGCCATTCCACGCATTGACAATGATCCATGGCCGGGTTTTC
>CAXNEV010000081.1:0-10507 GCA_964200925.1 Candidatus Latescibacterota bacterium
ACCCCACGGCCACTTCTGTTTTTTGCCTGCCCAACAGTGTTTTGGCCATCAGGGAAAACAAATTTCCCTGATCCTTGTTGCCAATGGTGTACACCACTTCGTAATTGGTCTGGCCAAATGTGTCGCGTTTCAAATTGTAAATCTCGTAATACACAAAGGCATTTTGCCCTTTTTGATACGTTCGGGAAGGCATGGGAATGATCTGCAACCCCTGTTTGGCAAATGCACTGGTATCGGGCTGTTCAGAAATTTTCCAGGCCATTTCCAAACCGCTCACGCGCAACCCTTCTGTGCCATAAGAAGCCACTTCAACGGTTTGTCGATACAAACCCAAACGGCCCGACAAACGATCTTGCGCTTTCACCTCCAATCGATACAACCCGGGCGGCACATCCAGACTCACCACGTCGGGCACAATGGCCCCCGGACCGGTCTGATTGCCCGGTGCCAGATAAACCAGATCGGCCCCTTGCCGATAAACGGTATCGGCCAAAATCGGAATCAAGGCGGCCTGCCGGGCCACAATCATGCGTGTTTCGTCTTTTTGAGACACATAGTGCATCGGTTTACAGGGCAAGCCAAAATAGACTTCTACAGAACTCTTTCCATTTGCCCCGCGAAAATCGACCACAGAATAATAAAAATCAAAAACAGGCATCTCCATTGCCGGAACATAATAATCCGGGGAAAGTCGAACGGCCTGTTCAAACATGTGCTGGGGGGAATGCCGCTCAAACCGGGCCATTTGATCAACCGGCACTTCCGGGCCTGAAGGCACGGGTGCAAAATCGTAAGCCCCACTGCCAAACTCATCTGTAAAAGTGATTTCAATACCGCCATCCACACGGGTGTAAATCCACGATTGCCAGGGCACACCACCAAGGTCTTCTCCACTGCCTGTAACCGGGCGGGCCATGGTCATCGGAATGGCCTCCCGACTGGCAATGGCATTGATCAGCATAAGCGGGTCGCCTGCTGTTTCATTTTGTCGAGGCCGTGGTGATTGCACAGCCCGAACAGATGATGCAGCACCAGAAGCACCTTCGGTCTCTGCTTTTTGTCCGGGGTCAGTAGAGCCTTCTTTTTTTGCCCCGCTTTGAGCCTCGACAAATTGTGCATTTTCAAATCCGAGGTCGAGAAACGTGCCAGCCTGGTTGTTTGCGGCTGTTTTTTCGCTGCCTGCCACATCGCGTTCAGGGGCAAAATTGCGCACCGGAAACACAGACCCGGCAAAGGTTTCACCCACAGCTGCCGTCCCGTAAAGGGCAGTGGCCATCCGCTCGCGCACCCGGTGAACCGCCAGGTTTTGAGACAGCGCCATCATTTGCGAACTCGTTTGAAAATCGGGCTCGCCAAATCGGATGTAAACCTCGCCCCGCCGGTCAAAAGGTTGCACCGCCGCGGAAAAGGCCTCGCGGGCATACCACACCCGACGGTAGTGTTCCAAAAGCCGTTCGTTGACGGGTGTGGAAAGATCCGGGTCTCGCCCGTTCCAGAAACGCGCCAGAACATCTGCTCGCCCATCATCGGGCGTTTGTGTAAAAACCGCAAATTCTTCCGGTGAGGCAATCAGGCGAATGTCTTCGTACAGGGCGCGCACCACAGGGTTAAGCCCGGCAATGTAGGTTTTAAAAAAATGAATGGCCAAATCCAGTTGGTTCTGCTGAATACACGCCTGGGCCACAATGGGCATCAACTCCCGCGCATCGGGATATTTTTGAACATAATCCAGCAGGGTTTCTCGAATTCTGTCGTAATCTTTCACCTTTAAATAGGCCATGCCCAGTTTGCGCCGCGCATCGGCATCTTCTGGCCGCATCTCTAAATAGCGCGCAAACCAGATAATCGCCTTGCTGTAATCTTCCATCACCGTCACCAGCCAGTTTCCCATCAACAGGTAGGCTTCGGCATAATGGGCATCTATTTGCAGCACTTTTTTGATATCGGATTCGGCATCGCGCTCTTTCATGTCATAACGCGCTTTGGCAATCTGAAACCGGGCAGCCACAAACTTTGGATCACAAATCAGGGCTTTTCGAAAATACGAAATGGCCAGATACCGCTGGGTGGGCAATGAGAGATGCACCAACCCCATACCGTAATAGGCCGCCGCATTCTGCGGGGCCATCCCAAGAGCCCGTTGAAAAGCCTTGCGGGCCAGCATATAATCTTGCCCCGTCAAATAACCATGGCCCAGTTTGAGCATGGCTTCGATATGATCTGGCCGCTGGTTGATCACCTGTTGCAACAAAACCAACCCCGAATCCACATCGCCTGTTGTCAATCGGTAACTGGCCTCGGCATAAACAGAATCCACATGCCCGGCCACACGGCCTGCCGACAACAAAATCACGCCCCCGATCAGCCACCCAAAATAGAGGCCCACCAACAGACGTGTGTGCATAAAAACCAACCTGTATCAAAAAGTGACACCACCAGCCCGCGCCCCAATCTTAGAATAACATTCTGGTTGTGACGAATTCGCCGATTCGCCGATTCGCCCATTCGCCGATTCGCCTAATACCCGTGAATGGAATGCCCGGCCCCCGGAAACCAGATCACATCAACCACCAGCGAAAGCCCCACACCCGCCGTATATCCCGTTAAAATACCCAAGAAAAAGAACCTGTAGCGCTGATAAAGGGCCGCTCCGCCCACCCGCAAAATGATGGCTTTAATTGCCCAGGCCAGAAACACCGAAAACACCGTGTAGCGCATATAGGTACCCGTTCCGGCAAGGGCAAAACCAATGGGGTGCAGCGGCCAGGAAGCAAAGCGGTATTTTAAAAATGTCAGTGTCGACATCACCACCACGCCGGTGCCAAACAACCCCATGCGCAGCAAATTGGGTGGTTCGGGATTGATCATTTGTGACAGCACAGAAGTAAACCCGGACTGGCTGTAAACAGAAAACGGAAAATCGTTAAAATTGTGTGCGCCGTATGTATAACCCAAAAAAAGCGTATAAACAATAGAAACCGTCGACCCCACTGCAAAAGACAGAACCATCACCAGCAGCACACGCCCTCTGTTGGACTTTGGACATGCATCGGCGATTTTTGCCCCATGCACAACAGCAGGCATAAACAACCCTTTGCCATAGGCGTAAATCGCATTGGAAAAAGCCAACGACGTCATCGTCGCACCCGACAGATTTGCCGATCCCAGCGCCGAGGTGACAAACACCTGTGCCCCCACAGGCATGCTGACAAAAACCAGCCCCACATCAGAAACAATGCGCGCCACACCAATGTATAAAACCAGGGTTGCAAACACAAACAGACACGCCACCCCAAACCCCATGCCTGTCTGATACAACCAGAAAATGGCAAACACCACACTCATGGCCAATCCGATCAGGGCGGTTCGATACCCCATCATCTCTTCCCCTTGATCCGGCAACGGTTTTTTCATCGCCGTTTTGACCACCATGCTCAGGTGAAAACGCGCCGTCCACAACGTCCAGCCCACCAGCGCAAAAAACGCACCCAGCGGAATCCATGCAAAATCTGCCGACGCGTGCGCCCACGAACTGGCATTGACCCCCAACCGGTTGAGAATACCGCTGCGAATGATAAAAATCAGGTCAAAAAACCACAAACTGAACAACACGTCGATATTGGCAAAATAGGCAAATGAAATGGTGAACATATTAATCCGGGTCCACACCTTTGGAAAATACCGGTCAAACCCGATCCACGGCCCCCACCGAATATTGGGTATTTCTGGAAACCCCGGAATAAAATACGTCACCATGTTCCAGCACAAAATGCCAAAGGCAATACCAAACCCGATCCAGAACAACCGGGGAAAACCCGCTTCTGTTTGTGTTGACAGATCCAGCACCGGGCGCAGCACCGGGTAGGTGAGCCGTTCATTTTCAACCCACTGTTTGCGCAAGATCACAGCCAGACACAGCGAGGCCACAAACAAAGCTGTAACAAACGCCATCCAGCACATCACAGGCACCGCCCACACATCCCACGGAATCGGCATGCCCGGCGGCAACCCTTCAAACAGCGTGTCTAAAATGCGATGGGTATTTCGAGGGGCCAGCCATTCGGGAATATAGGCGTGAAAATAATCGGCCCATTGATTTTCCGGCGTGGCAAAATAAAACGGGGCCGCCATCGCCCCCAGCATGTAGCCGGTTAATCCCACCGATGGAACGGCCCCACCCACCAGCCCACCGGCAAGAATGACCAGCAATTCGGCAGATGAAATCCGTTTGCCCACCAGCCGAATCAGCGGATTGATCAACAACACCAGCGCCAGATACACCAGCATCAGGCCCATCGGAAAATGGCTGAGGGTCAATCTTGATGCATGAACCACATATTCGACAGAGTTGACCAGCAAGTTGGTAAGTGCCGCCACAAACACGGCCAGAAAAACAGCCCGCATCCCCACCTTGTCTGGCGTCGGTTGCAAAATGACATCAGCCTTGGTCGCTTCAGACATACCCCTCCCACCAGAAAAGCACGTTAACACGTTTAAACGTTTGCACGTTCCACCCACCCCCACCAGAATCGTATCGCATGGTTTACAAGATGTTAACGTTCCAACGTTCTAACGTTCTCAACCTCTCATTCAAACCGAAACAACACCTCTTTTTGCGACGACTTTCCGCTGGTCAAATCGGTAACCATCACAGAAAGCCGATTAACCCCTCCCCGGATGCGTTTTAAATCCAATTCAAAAAATTCCTTTAAATCCGTCTCGCTGCGCATCTGCTCGGCCGACACCGATACCTCTGGCACATCGCCTTTGCGAAACACCCGGCCCACACTGGCCATAAACCGCCCCAGCCCTCCGTCTTTTTCGGGTTCATACTGAATGGTATAATCCAGCCGAAAACGACATTGCCCAAAACTGTCGCGGGTGAGGTTGTAAATTTCGTAATACACAAAAGGATTCTGACCTTTGTGGTAGGCTTTGGTGGTCATGGGAATCACCCACACGTCTCCTTTTTTGTATTTTTCAATACCACCTTCCGTCAAAACCCGCCAGCCCATTTGCAGATCGCTGATCTGAAGGCTGGGCCCGCTATAATCTTCTACCGTTAAACTTTCCTTGTAAATGCCCGACTTGCCCGAGATCAAATCTTTGACCTGAACGCGCAGTTCATACGTGCCCGGAGCCACATCGATGGTCAACTGATTGGGAATAAAATCGCCTTTCACACCCGACATATCGCCAGATGTGCGATAAAGCCCATCTTCATGAACCTGCCGCACGTCTCCAGAAATCGGATCCAAAAGAGCCGATGCACAACCCACATAAACAAAAGTGGTATCTGTGCGCACCATAGTGGAAAGCATTTTGGGTGACAAACCATAATAAATCTCCATGCGCGTTTTGCCATCGCTGCCCCGAAAATCTGCCCGGTCATAATAAAAATCCAAAAAGGCTTCCGTTCCGCCGGGCATGTAATATTCGGGCATTTGTTCCACACTGCGCTGCATCACCACTTGCGGAGAATGTGTCACCAGTCGGCTCATCTGCCGAACGGCATCTGTTTTGGCCGGATCGGGCGGCGGCACTGGTGCATAATCAAATTTCCCATCGCCCCGCACATCGACAAAAACCACTTCGATCCCCCCGGCAACACGGGTATAAACCCACGACTCCCAGCGAACAAAACTCATGTCCTGTTCGCCTCCCACACGCCCATAACGCGACGCGCGTGTCACCTCATCTGAAACCTGCCCTGCTTGCACGGTCCGCACATCGGGTGAAACGTCCTCTACCCCCAAAACGGGGTCAGAAGTCACCGCATCTGACAGCGGGGCACTGCCCTGATCAACCGGGGAAAAGTCGGGAAAATTCATGCCGGGATCGATCTGAACCAGAATGGGAAAGGTTGGCCCGGCAGATACCTCGCCAAGCCCTTCTTCGCCATAAAGAGCCACCGCCAATCGCTCTTTGATGCGTTCAACAGCGGCGCTCATCGGCACAACCGGATGATTGGAAGTGGACCGGTAATCGGGAGAACCATAACGAATATAAACCTCTCCGCGGCGGTCATAGGGTTTGCTGCTCTTTGAAAAATTGGCAGATGCAAACCACACCCGTCCGTAGTGGGCCACCTGCCGTTCATTAACCCCCGTCATCAGGTCGGGGTCGCGCCCGGCCCAAAATCGGGTCATAAATTCCCGGCGGGCCACCGCATCGCCTTCTGTTTGTTCATAGGCTTTTTGTTCTTCTTCCGAAGCAATGGCGCGAATGTCCTGATAAAGCTGGCGTTCTTCGGGTGGGCTTTGAGAAAAAAACCGCCCAAAATACTGCATGGCCAGTTCCGGCAAGTTTCGATCCAAACAGGCCAGCGCCACCAAGGGCAACAAATCAGCTGACCGGTCTGTTGCCAACAGACTGTCGGCCATACCAGTATCCATGTGGGGCAGGGCATCGGTGTGCAAAAAAGCCCTTGCCAGATTGCGAAATGTATCGATATCGGGTGTTGGGGCCGTTTCGATGCACCGAATGTAGGCATCCACCGCCCGGTCGTAATCTTCCAGCACGTCCAGTTGCATCTGTCCCATCAAACGGTAGGGGCCTTCAAAGTCGGGAAATAAAACCGCCGCGCGTTCGGCATGATAACTTGTGCGTTGAACAAAAGCACTTTTATCTACCGCGGCCTGCCCAATGCGGAAAGAAACCAGTGCCATGCCGTAGTGGGCAGGGGCAAAGGCCTCGTAATGGGCAAGCACGTCTTGAAAAACGGATAGCGCACCAGCCGTGTCTCCCGCTGTCAGGCGAACAAATCCAGACCGCACCTGATCGCCCTGTGGGTGAAGGGCCAGCATGTGTTCATAAACGCGCAGTGCCCGCCCAACCTCCCGGTCGGTCACAAGCCCATTTTGAGCAAAAGCTCCCGAAATCCAGATGACCAGCAAAATGCCCTGGCAAATTGTTCTGGCCACATGTTTCACAAAAATCCCTGCCATGAATCCACCTCGCGTTTAAAAAAATGCACCCGGCACCGTCAACAAAAAGGGAGGACGGTCGGCAAGACCGCCCTCCCTTCACGTTCAAACCTTGAACGTTGAAACGCTTTTTAAAACGTGCCGCCTACCGAAATTCTTAAGGGTGCTTCAAAAAGCCCCACTTTTTCGTTGTGGTAGGAGATATCCACCGACAATTGTTTGCCCGGTATCAGTTCGCGTTTTAAACCTGCCCCAATGCTCCAGTCTTCAAGCTCAAAACTCGTTCGATACCCGGCCCGCAATGCCACCATATTTTGGAACCACGCCTCAACACCCACGCGGTTGATCGATTTGTAATCGGTCATAAACTGGTGTTCAAACGCCACTGTGGCATACAGCGGATCGGCCTTTTCCCCCCAGATTTCCATCGCGCCGCCCACGTTAAACAGCACCGGCATCTGAAAGGTATCGCCCCCTTCGACCACCTTGACATTTGCGCCCAGATTTCGGAACGACATCGCCAACCTTGCACTCTTAAAGCCCGTGTAAAAATAGGTGCCAATGGCATAATCGATGTTGCTCACCTTGGTCAAATAGAGGTCTTCCTGCATCCAGCGCACCTGCCCGCCCAGCATCAATTTGTCTGTCATGCGTTTGGTAAAGGTCACCCCGATGGCAAAATCGCCCACCTGGGCCATCTCACCTGTTCCAAAAGGCGCGGTAGGTGTGGTCACTTCAAATTCTTCTGCTGCAAAACTGACCACATTTAACCCGATCACACCAAAACCCGCGTTAAAGGCCAGCGCACCCGAAAACACTTTTGAGTTGGCCAACCAGCGCGTGTAATTGAATGTGTAGGCCACATGCTCAACATGCCCCAACCCGGCCGGATTCCAAAAAGCAGCACTGATATCGTCGGAAATCGCCGTAAAGGCTCCGCCCATACCTTCAGCTCTGGCCCCTTGTCCAATTTTGACAAAAGGAAATTGCGAAATGCCCACGCGTTTGGTCCAAGACCCCCAGGCCGGATTGATAAAAGTCATTTCGGGGTCTAACAAGGCCCCCACTCGGCCGGTTTTTTCCCCAGTTTCATCGGCCCTGGCCGGTAAAATTGCCAGGCCTACAAAAAGGGTCAAACACAACAATATCCATCCCGTTTTCATGTTTTCTCCTCGCTCGAAATCCTATCGAATCATCACAAACGTGCCGGTCTGAACCTTCCCATCGCTGTTGGGCGACAGGGAATGCACCGCAAAGAAAAAGATCCCTGCACCCACCCTTGTCTGAAGGGTTGTATAGGGCCGGGCGTTCCATGAAACCTCGCTGAGGTTGGGATCGTCTTTTTTGAGCACTTGCATGAGTTGGCCTGCACTGTTAAAAATGTAGATAAAACACTTAGATGGCACATTCAAAAACCGGATTTTAACATCGCCGCCATATTCGTTGGTGCCGTTTGCATAATACGGATTGGGCGTCACCACAACTTTGCGTTCAAGCCTGTCTGCGGCCTCCACATATGGCAAAACCGGCGATCCAGCGGCATTTTGGAAAAGGCTTTGTGAGAAACCACCCTCAAGCCCTGCCTTCACATGTTTTTGCACCCTTGCCGGCAGGCTGGTTATGGTTTTGCTGCCATCGTTGTTTGCCCAGGTGCTGCGTCCTTTGGCATAGGCGCGAACAGAATAATAATACGTAAATCCCGCATTTGACTGCGGATCAGACCAGCTATATACACCTTTAGCCGCCGGCCGCCGACCCTGATCGCCCTGCAGTTTCAAGGAGGTTCGCAAGGCCACATCCTTTTCGGCCGCATCCTCTGGCCAGGTGGCAGTAGCTTCAAATTTAACACCCGTTGGATACGGCCCGCCCACCGGAATGGTGGCCACCAGTGTATAAGGCCCAATTGCGGTCAGTGTGCCCCGCAAGCCGCGGTAAATGCGATAGCCTGCAATATCTGCTTCGTTATAATCGGGATTGATCGCCGCCTGCCCCGCCGCCGACCAGAACAATTTGGCCTGGGCATTTTCATCGCTGCGAATAACAAAATCGACATCGGGCGGCGCATCGGGCAAATCGTAACTGCTTTGATAGGCAAACAGCGCACTTTCCAGATTTTCGACAATGGCCTGTTCGCCCTTGATCATATCTGCTTTTGTTGCCGTTAAGGCCCATTGCCACGGGTCCATCGGTTCATTGCCAGGTGAACCATATTCAAACCCGCCCCCGCCCACATAGGCCACCACCAGTTTGGCCGTTGCACCCGCAGGCAGGGTATAAGGCCCATAAACCTGCGCATTGGTAAAAGCGCCCACCTCGGTTGGATTGTCTTTGACACGGGCTGCTGCAAGTGTGGCAAAAACCTGTGCGGGCGTCATACCTTCTGCCGTGGGTTCGTCATAGTCGCTCACGCCCCGAATAGGCCACCAGCCTGTATAAGCGGGTTGATCGCCCGGCGGTTCCACATATCCGGCAGCCTTATCAGCTGTATTAAATGAATGTTTGCCCGCATTGCTGGCAAAAGCCACCGGTGCCATGCCGACAAACTGGAAAGAGGTCAATGCCCCATTGGGCATGCCCAATTCTCTCACATTTGACGATTCCAGATCTTTGATCCACGGTTCTCCGGTATCGTCGTACCCGCTAAAAGCGCTTTTGCCGTCAAACTGATAGCTCAATTTTAAACCCTGCGCGCGGGAAGCCGCAACAAACACAGGCCCTCCGGCATTGCCATTGACGTAATTTCCAGCCTCGGTGTATTTGAACCAGTCGTCGCGCCCCCGGTCCGTTAATCCATAAAAATTTACCGGGGTTTGCAACTGATGGCCAAATTCACTCACGTTAAAAGTAGCCACCAGAGGCAGATAAACGTCGTCTTTTGCCACGGCTGTCTCGTTGGTGAGATAATATTCCACAATGATAAAATCGTCAAAATCCTGATAACTCCAGTTGTGGGCCTTTCGGGTAATGGTAATGCCCTGGGCCGTTTTCCACTTGCTGATCACCATTTCTTCTGGAAAAGCGTCGTTTGCAATGTACTTGCCCGGTGAAAAATTCCAGATCTTCCGCGGCGGCCCAGTGGCCTGCACCACCGCTCCAGGCCAGTAATTGCTCGGTGGTACCCAAGCGGCCGTTCGTGTTTGTCCCCACTGCGTGGTTACACCCAGATTTTTTTCCGGGCCTGTGGACGGGTCGTAAACCAGCGGCGTAATTTCGACACTTCGGCTGCGCGGCCCCGACCAGCTCAATTTCCAGTTTCCCGCTTCGCGAGACAACAACCAGGTGCCAAATCCAATGGCATTTGAATTGTATCGGGTGTAGTTGGAGTGCGAGTTGCCGCTGGGCAAATTGGTCCAGCCGGGATACCCCATAATCGTGGGTTGCCCGGTAATCACCGTGCCCTGATTCCACCCGCCCATACTGCCCGAATTATACCAATCCATGCGAATCCAGCTGCGGCTGGAGTGCATGGGCTGGGCCGGATCCTGTTCAGCGGCCCACGCCGCCGAACAGGTGATCAGCCCGATCACAAAAAAATAAACACACTTGCGTTCCCATGTCATACCCGTATTCCCTTCTTTTGG
>CAXNEV010000082.1:0-10482 GCA_964200925.1 Candidatus Latescibacterota bacterium
AGGTTACCACTGACATGAATGTAATTGATCACGTTATAATTGATAAATGTGAATCCATCGCGACCAAATAAATGAGACACATTTTCTACCCGACCGGTCAATAGGTTGTCCATCACAATCACTTCATGGCCCTGATCGAGCAGATATTCACCCAGATGTGACCCCAAAAAACCGGCACCGCCAGTTAATAAAATGCGCATGAAACAACACCCTCCCGGTTCATAATTTTACGACGTGTTCTTTTTGGCCCGATACGTTTTTGGTGGCATTGCGCGTATCCACCACACACCGGGCATGTTGCACGATCCAATTGTAATCATATCGACTGTGGTTGGTTGCAATGATCACACAGTCGGACTCCGACAGGCGCTTTTCATCCAGCTCGACCCGTTTTAGCGCCAATTCTCCCATCAAAATCTCTTCCACAAACGGATCGTGATAGGCCACTCTGGCCCCTTTTTCCTGCAACATCTCCAGAATATCCAGAGCAGGCGATTCCCGAATATCGCCCACATCGCGTTTATACGTTACCCCCAACACCAGCACCAAAGAGCCTTTTAAACTGCGTTCGTGATTGTTGAGGGCATCCACCACCTTGCTCACTACATGTGCAGGCATACTGCGCGTGATTTCACTGGCCAGTTCAATAAATCGCGCATTAAAATTTAACGTCTTTAGTTTCCATGCCAGATAATGAGGGTCAATCGGAATGCAGTGCCCCCCCAATCCGGGGCCTGGATAAAAAGGCATAAACCCAAACGGCTTGGTCGCCGCCGCATCAATAACTTCCCACACATCAATTCCCAATTTGTTGCACATTAAGGCCACTTCATTTACCAACCCAATATTCACACTGCGAAATCCTGTGTGGCTCGCAACTTGCCCACGGCTTTTAAGCCTGCAACCTCAAATTCGGAAACCCCCTGCACATCGGATTTTCCAGAACTCACCCATTCCACTTTTCGCGCCGACGTATCAATGCCCGTCACATCAAAACCCACTTTGCCCAATTCCACCGCCAAAGGCAAACCGACATAACCCAGACCAATCACCGCAACATGTGCGGTGCGGGTTTCGATTTTTTCCTTTAATGTTATCGCTGATTTGGACATCTCGGTCACGTTTTTTGTTGTTGTCGCCATTTGGGTTTCCGTTCAAACGCGGTATGGGAACGACCTGCTATTGGGCAGATCCGTCTTTATTTATTTCTAATTCATTTTTTCAGGTCCTGCCAGGCGCATCAACACCGCCTTTTGTACATGCATGCGATTTTCGGCCTGATCCACGGCGATGCACCGGTCACTGGCCATGACTTCGGCGGTAATTTCATACCCTTTGTGCGCTGGCAAACAGTGCATGACCAATGCTCTGGTTTTTTTTAATAATTCGGCATTGATCTGAAAGGGTTTAAACAGATCCACACGGCGCTGTTTTTCTTCCTGATACGCGGGGTTGTTAAAAAACTCCATATCGATCCATGTATCTGTATAAAGAAAATCGGCATTGGCAATGGCCTTTTCCAAATCCAGTGTTTCTTCAAATAGACCCGTTGCTTTTGCTGTCTCTAACAGTTCAGAATCTTCCGATGGGCCATTGATATCGGGCGTTACTGTGGTGATGCGCACCCCTGATTTGGTACAGGCATCAATTAGAGAGTTACATACATTGTTGCGAACCCCCACATATACCACATGGGCGCCTTCGAGATTGCCGCGGACTTCCAAAATAGTCAGCAAATCTCCCAATGCCTGACAAGGATGATAACGGTCACAACACCCATTGATTACCGGTACTTCAGATCCGACTGCCAGTTCGAGCAAATCGTCATGTTTGAGCATTCGCGCCATAATCACATCGGCATACCGCGACAAAACCTGTGCTTCATCGCGCAAATCGGCCAGGGCAAAATTGGTTGTGCGCCAGTCCAAAAACAACGCCTGTCCGCCCAGTTGATGCATGCCCACTTCAAAGGAACAGCGCGTGCGTGTCGATGTTTTTTGAAACAACATTGCCAGTGTTTTTCCCAGCAATATGTCCGAATACCGTTCGGGATGGTCTTTAATGACCATCCCTTCTTCGACTGTTCCCAAAATATCGCTTTGAGACCAGGTTTTTAACGTTAAAAGATTCATAAGCTGTTAGGCTTTCCTATCCCAAGTGCTTCACCAACTCCGCCATTAATTTGCTTTGAGCGTATTCTAACGCTCCTTCGATTGTACATCCAGATGCCCGTTGATGTCCACCTCCGCCAAATGTACGTGCCACAAGATTCACATCAACTTTGCCTCGCGAACGCAAACTCACGCGTTGTCGCTGCGGCATTTCTTCTTTAAAAAAGAGCGCCACTTCCACCCCATCTATAGATAGTGCATGATCGACCACCACATCCAGATCGCCGCCCAGGGAATACGTTTTATAATCAATATGCAACATGCTGATCTGCCCTTTTTTCTGGAGGGTCAGAGTTGACAAAGCCAAACCCAGGGTTTTCACTGTTTCAAATGTTTGATGGGTAAATAATTCTTCAGCTATTTGTTGTGGATCAGCACCTAATTTTGTCAGTTCATGGCACACATTGAGTGCTCGATCAGGGTGTGAATGTTTAAACAATTTGGTGTCAAAAGCAATGCCTGCATACAAACACATCGCCATATCAGGCGTCAGGGCGGAACGGGAAGCTTGAATCAAATGGTAAACCAGTTCACTGGCTGCACTGGCACTTTCATCAACAAATCGAACGGTGCCTTCGTTTGCTCCGCCTGCATGATGGTCTATGACCAGCGTTTGGGTTTGCCCACTCAGCAACTGTGCGACGTTGCCAATGCGCTGTGACGACATCGTGGGTGTGTCGACAATCACAGCCCGTTCAAAAGATGTGTCATTTGAAAATGAATCATACAATTCAATGCAATCAAAACTGGGTAAAAAACGATATTTTTTATCGGGCGTTTTGTCATCTATAACCATGCGCCCAGAACGCTGAGTCTTTTTTAACCAATGAAACAAACCCAGCATGGCCCCAATGCCATCCCCATCGGCATGTACGTGGGTTGTTATTAAAAAGGGCTTGTCAAACTCAAAAAAATTTAGAACCGCCTGTACATCCATGTTCAAGGCCTCCGGCAATACATCGCCCAAACAAAATGTCACCTTTCAGCTATTTTCTCAACCACACCAGTGGATCCAGAGGTTCTTCACCTTTCATAATTTCAAAGTGAAGTTGTGAAACCCCATCCAACCGCCCCGTGCTGCCCACATTGCCCACCACAGATCCTTCGGGCAAAATTTTGCCCACCTGAACAAGATCAGATGAAAGATGTCCATAAAGCGAATAATAATCATCGGGATGTCGCAACAACACAAAACGACCGAATCCGGGAAACCAATCAACCATGACCACTTCACCCGGGGCAATGGTTTCTACCTGTGTGCCTTCAGGCGCGGCAATATTGATTCCGCGATTAAAAGTCCAAGTTTTCAATTCGGGATCTTGCTGTCTGCCAAACCGCGTCACAACAGAACCCGATACTGGACGGCGCACGTTGCCTTTAATGCTTTCAAAATCAAAGGGTGGCAATTTTGCCAATTGTTTGTTTAACTGTTTGGTTTGAATTTGTTTGATCGTTTCTGCAATACGCCTGGCATATTCGGTTTTCTGGGCTTCCATTTCTTCTACAGCCCGTTTTCTGGCAGACACATTTTTTTTTAATTCATGCAATGTCTGCGTTTTATCCGATGCCAACCGATTGAGCGATTGCTCTTTTTTGAGCTTGCCCTGAAGTAATGCCTGTTGCTGTTGATGCTGGGCATTTTGCACCAAGTACAAATCGGTTACCTGCTTGCGTTCGGTTTGCAATGTGCGAAAATCGCGTTGATCCTGGTCGGCCACGCGTGCCAGATAACGCGCCCGACGAAGGGCATCGGAAAACGAGGAAGATGAAAACATCAAAGATAGCGTACTCCGACGGCCCAGTTTATACATATTGCGAAATCGTTGGGCCATTTCTTTTTCCCAGATTTTTGCGTGTTCTTCGGCGGTGTACAATTGTTTTTCGGTGTTGTTTAACCGTTGTTCAAGATCGCGCTCTTGGTGCTGAATAACACGCAATTCCTTTTTAGTCTGAAAAATATTACGCTCAAGAGCGATGAGCGCTTCGGCTTCTGATTTCACTTTGCGCTGGGTTTGTTTTAATCGGGCCTCTTCATGTGCCAATCGGGCCTCTAAACTATCCAGCGCCGCTTGCTCGGTTTTGAGTTTGGTGTTTAATTCGGCTGCGGTTTGCGCTTGTATTTCTAAATGAACCATCCAGGCGATCAAAAAAGTGACCAAACCCAACATGTTGCACACTGCCTCACAAAGGCCAAAATTTTGTGGTAGAAAATCGCTATGCCCTATTTAGGCCGACGGTTTTTTTATTTAATCGATAGGGCATTTAACACGCGATTCAACGAAGCCCAGCTTCCGATGATCCCGAGAAGAGTACCCAAAAATACCATCCAGAAACCGAGATTAAGTGGGGCAGTCATCCCAAAATCGGGCATTTGAGACATCCACCAATCCAGTGCATACGACAGTCCAAACGAAGCGATCATTCCGCCCATAAAACCCTGTAGGGCGCCTCCCAGCAAAAATGTCAATCGCACGGTTGTGAGGGTTGCACCGACCAATCGCATAATTTCAATGGCATCACGCTGCACCAGCACCATCAATTTTGCCGTATTGCTCACGGCAAACCCACAGGCCAAACACAAAACCCCACCCAAGAGCAACCCCACACCGGTGATGATTTTGACAAATCGATCCAATGCATCCACCCAACTTTCACCCACGGCTACATTCTCGACAATATCGCGGTCTGAAACCAATTTTGTGACAGCCTGGATTTGGGTGGACATATCTGGCTCAGGATGCAAACGCACGCGCAAGGAAACCGGAAGCGGGTTTTGCGACAGGGCATCGAGCATGCCTGATCCAAACATATTTTGAAATTCTTTGGATGCGGTCTCTTTATCGATAAATTGAACTTCAGCCACACCCGATACACCTTCAATGGTGTGCTGCAGTGCCAATATTTGGCGCTGCGGAACCCCTTCTTTGATATACACATCCACTTCAATACGCTCGCGCAACTGCTTCACCAGCGCATAACCACCTGCCACAACCTGCCCAAATACACCCACCATCAACAGGGAAGCACCAATGGTGGCTACCGATATCAACCCCACCATGCCTGTGCGCCAAAAACCCCGAAATGCTTCGCGCAATGCCAGCCATAAACTCATGATCGTTTCATTTTTTAGATTTTACATGACTTTCTTCAATTCGACCATCCACCAGTCGCAGCGTGCGACGTGGATACTTTGTTACCAATGCCGTATCGTGTGTTGCCATGATTACGGATGTTCCTCGGGCGGTTATTTTTGAAAAAATAGCCATCACCTGATCTGTGGTTTCTGGATCGAGATTGGCTGTGGGTTCATCGGCCAGCAACACCAACGGATTATTTACCAAAGCCCTTGCTATGGCCACTCGCTGTTGTTCGCCCCCCGACAATTGATCCGGGTAGGCATCGCGTTTGTGCAACAAATCTACTTCTGTTAAAATAGAAAGTGTGTTGCGTTTGATAATCGACCGTTTTGCCCCTGTGACTTCCAACGCCAGCGCCACATTTTCAAAGACCGTGCGATCTCGAAGCAATTTGTAATTTTGAAACACAACCCCCATACGTCGCCGCAGGTAGGGAATATCGGCTTTGCGTATGGATTGAGAATCACAATCGCCGGCAACCACCACCCCTCGAGTGGGCCGACTCTCAAAAAGGATCAACTTCAAAATCGTGGTCTTGCCCGAACCTGTTGGCCCTACCAGATAAACAAACTCACCCCGATCAACGGAAAAATTGACATCCGTTAAAATGGGGCGTCCCTGATGTTCCAAAGCCACATGTTGCAGTTCAATCACACGTTCATCCCGCTCAAGGTTACTTACACAGCTCATCCTCTCAACACAAAATGCACCCGATCTGACAATTCTGTTGGAGAAACATACCCAAAACCGCCATAAGCTCCTTCAACTTCAAAAGGAGAAGCATTCAATACCATTTCTATATCTTTGAGGGGATAAATGCGCTGTTGGTGAAGTTCTTCCACCATTTCGCCTGTCGATTCAAAAAAAATATTAAACTTATTATACTGTACACCCTCTTCATAATAGCTATGCCGAATATATGAAAACCCCTCTCCTGCGTCTTCTTCGGTCATATTGCTAAAATGTTGAAGTGAATTGTTTTCTGTACAAATATCAAATATAAACAAACCGCCTGGTGCAACGATTCGGCGCACTTCTTGAAATGCACGAGACAGGTCATCTAATGACATCATATAATTCATGCTGTCATAAAGACACAACACGGCCTCACAAACTGGCAGATCGTGCAAATTGAGCAAATTTCGATGGAAATAATCAATGGGGAGAGAAGAACCCCGTTTTTGACCCTTGATTTCTCCCATGCGCAACATCTCGCGACATCCATCGGCACCCGAAATCCGATACCCCCGACGGTGTAATTCCATCGCCAAACTGCCCGTGCCACAGGCCAGATCAAACACAGATTGTGGCTGAATTTTATGTCGTTTAAACAGCGATATCACATAATTTGCCCAATGGGCATAATCGACATGTCGCATGACGTGGTCATAAATTTCAGCCAATCGGCTGTAGGGCGACATCGCTTCTGTTGGGTGTGGTTTTTTTGTCATGACCTAATGAAAATGGCCGACCTGCGCCGGCCTTCTTTTTAATGACTTGCCGTTTCACACAAAGGATGTGGGTGCAAAATACCTCTGTGCCGCTTATTGAGAATTATGAATGAAAAAACACGAGCTTTTGGGAAAAGAAAAAGCGCTGTTTCCTTTCTTGCTTCTTCACCCAGTGGATTAAGTTATTCCACACGCATTCCCAAATCAAAAAAATTCCGATTCCAACATCTCGTCTCGGATGACCCGATAATAATTGGAAGCCTCTCTTTTTGACACATTGCCCAAGGGCAAAGACAGAACTTCTATCTCCAGCAAACGATCTGTAAAAGCAATAACCACTTGCTGTCCCACATGCAACAACCGGCCTGCTTTTGAAGGCAAACCGTCCACCTGTACAATGCCATTGTCACAGGCTTTTTTGGCCTCAGAGCGCTGTTTGACCAGACAACATTTTTTTAAATAGACATCCAATCGCATAACCCCTCCAGATCACCGCACCACCCCAGTGCAAAGTGCAGGTCTATTGCTCTGCTTCAAATGCCAACCGACTGTGCAAAATCTGTTTTTCTTTTTAACCCGTAATCAAACACCCCTCAACTCACCCATCTCGAAAACCCTGTATTGTTCGGGCGACGATCCTGCAGGTTGTCGCTTCCCGCTGGGTTGCATCTACTGTTACTCCAATCGCACATCCACATACAATTTTTCGCGCATGTCTTTAAGCGTCTGGCGAAACCGATCTTGCAAACGCTGTTGTTTGACCACCTCTTCGAGAGAATGGACATCGTCATTGACTTTTACCAGATTCCATCCTGTAATATCTTCTTGATCCACATAAATAGGCAGTGTGACACTGCCGGGTTTTAAGTTGCGCACCACATCGGCAAAAGCCGGAGGCAAATCGGTTTTGGGATACGCTCCCAACAGACCGCCGCGTTTGGCGGTGGGTTCGAAATTGGATTCTTTGCGGGCCAGTTCGGCAAAATCTTCACCAGTTTCAATGCGTTTATAGAGATTCAGCTTTTTTTGATTGGCAGCTTATTTATCGGCCTCATCGGGGCGCAACAAAAACAAAATGTGACGGGCGCGAACCTGATCCCCTGCAATTTCATCCACTCGAATAATGTGAAATCCAAAAGCCGATTGGACGATGGTGCTGATTTCTCCCGCTTTTAAATTGAAAGCCGCCAGTTCAAACTCGGGCACCATTGTTCCGCGAGAAAAAAACCCGAGATCCCCACCGCGTTCTGCACTGCCAGGATCTTGAGAATATTTCTGTGCCAGTTCGGCAAAGTCCTCGCCTGTTTTAATGCGGGCCAATAAATCTTCGGCCTGTTTTTGGGTTTCGGCCTGCCGTTCTGGAGAGGGTTTGGGTGCAATCAAAATATGGCTTAACGAGAGCAAATTCGTTTCACCGGCCAAATATTTTTGACGGTATTCTTCCACATCGCGCTGTGTGACAGTCACATTTTGAGACAGCGTTTCATACATGCGTTGCTCTAAAAATTTATCGCGATATTGTTCGCGATAATCATCTCGCAACTGTCGCTCGGTTATTCCCTGTCGATCGAGTTCTTCTTTAAAAACAGATTCTCCGTGTTGTTCTTTCAAACGGCGAATTTCTGTTCGGACATATTCTTCAATCATTTCGCTATCAATTTCGATACTGTCTTCTTTGGCTTTTGCCAAAAGCAATTTTTGCTGAATTTCATTTTCAAGAATCTGGTTGAACATATCTTGCAGTTTATCTTCGGGCACAGATCGAATGTTTACGCCGCGCCCCATCAATTCAATTTGCATTTTTTTTTCGACATCTGACTGCAAAATAATGTCATTATCGACTACTGCCACAATGCGATCCAGAACAATGGGTGCGGCCTGGGCAGAACATGCGACCATCAAACCCATAACAAACCAAACAAATAAACGTTTTGTCATCTTGATTTTCCTGTTTATGCGACCCAATTGGCCGCTTTTTTTTCCTATTTCAACATGTCCAGATGAACCACTGTTTTAATACGCGTGCGAATTTCATTTAAAAATTTGGCGCGCTCAATCACACGGCGTTCGGACAGAATGCGCTGTTTTATTTCATCGCGCACATCCTCTAATTTGCGCTTCGAACCCGCTTCGAATCGATCTTTTACTTCAAAAACATGATAGCCCAACCGGGTTGTGGCACGTGTTGGGGTGGCCAGTTTTGTCGATAAACAAGCTTCCCAAAATGATGCATCTACCATGTCTTCGGTAAAAACCCCCAAATCGCCCCCATTTTCTGCCGACATGTCTTTTGACATTTCGCGGGCAATCTGGTCAAAGGATTCCCCATTGCGCAAACGTTCCATTGCCGTATTTAACGCTGTGCGATCTTCGACCAAAATGTGTCGCACCCGAATTTCGGTTTGTTCGCGTTGAAAGGCTTCTACATGCGTGTTATAATAATTTTGAATATCTCCTTCTGATATCTCGGCATTTTTGGCATACATGCGTTCTATCAATTCGGCAATCAGCAACCTTCGCTCAGTTTCTTGAATTCGGGATTTGACAGCTGAATCCTGATCGAGTTTCTGGTTTTTTGCTTCCTGGTACAACAATTCATCTTCAACCCATTTTTCGACCATGCGGTGTTTTTCTTCCGGGTTGACTTTGTTTAAAAATGGTTTGGGTATGCGAGTCAACACCTGTTCATGCGTTAATTGAACATCTCCAACTTGTGCAACGGTATTTTCGAGTTCTTCTTTGCACGCATACAGGCTGATTCCACATGTCAGCACCAACAAAAAGGAACCTTTTTTTAACCGCTTCAAAACAACCTCCACAACGGTCTTTAAAAGAGGGAATAAAACCTCCATTACTTGGCTCTAACTATTGGACTATAAAAAAGTTCCGAATGAGAAAATATACTTCTTCAAACAAGGCTCTGCAACACATTTTTCGCCACGGACAAACGCTCCTGCGCGCCTTTTCCAGTAAGTTCAACTTCAATGCGCGGTGGATGGCTTAGCGAAAATTGCAATGGCAGTGGCGATTGGGCAACCATCCGTTCGATGTCTTCTCGTTTTAAAAGTTTATCGGGTGATAGAACCAGTGTCATCACCTGCCCAATTTGCACCTGGCGCAATCGCAATCGACGGGCCAATATTTTGACCTGAATGGTGTTTAACAAGGCGGCTGTTGGATCGGGCAGAGGGCCAAACCGGTCGGTGAGTTCTTCTTCAATGGCCAGCACTTCCACCGTGCGCCGAATTTCGCCCAACCTCTGATAGAACTGCATTTTTAAATCTGAATCGGGAATGTAATCTTCGGGAATGTATGACGACACCGACACCTGAATTTCGGGTTCAATGGCGGGTTCGGTTTCTTCGCCTTTTAACTGGCGCACGGCTTCGTCCAAAAGGCGTGTATAAAGGTCAAAACCCACTGCCGAAATATGGCCATGTTGCTGTGCACCCAGCAAGTTGCCCGCCCCTCTGATTTCCATATCTCGCATGGAAATGTGAAATCCGGAGCCCAGATCTGAAAATTCTTCAATTGCACGCAAGCGCCGCACGGCTGGTTTGCCCAACGTTTTGCGCGATGGCACAAATAAAAAAGCATAGGCTCGTTTGTTCGACCGACCTACGCGACCGCGCAATTGATACAATTGCGCCAACCCCCGGCGATCTGCCCGGTTAACGATAAGCGTGTTGACATTGGGAATGTCCAATCCCGATTCGACAATCA
>CAXNEV010000083.1:0-10441 GCA_964200925.1 Candidatus Latescibacterota bacterium
TATATCCCCAACTTTCAACCGGCCATGCGATATACTCAGAACAATTGGGAAAAAGAAAAACCCCTGCGCAAAAACCACTGCGCGGGGTGCCCCTTTCCAGAAATTCTCTCAGCCCTGCGTGAAGAAGCCCAATCTCTGGGCCAAAATCCATTTTTATCTGCCGACCCGGGTTGTGTTGTCATGGCGGCCCAAATGCTCGATGCCAAACTCTCCATGGGATCGAGCATTGGTGTGGCCTGCGGTTATAACCGTGCGGGCATCACCGAGCGCCCCATTGCCATTTGTGGCGATTCGGCCTTTTATCACGGCGGCATCAATGCCCTTGTGCATGCTCGAGCCACCAATGCCACCCCCATTCTCATTGTGCTCGACAATGGGGGCGCCCTCACCACAGGCGGCCAAACCACCCCGGATCGCGGCGTGTCATTGGGCGATCAAACAGGGCCTTTGGTTACCATTTACAACCTGTCGCTGGCCTGCGGCGCGTCCATCGTGCGCGAAGTGCAAGAAAACGATTCTGAATCCACCATGCGCGCCATCTTTCGCGAAGCCTTGCAAGACCCCACGCTCAATGTCGTCATTGTGCGAAAAGCGTGTCACAAGGTGTAATTAAAGTACAAAAAAAGGTCCTTCCGGGTCGCGGAACCCGAAAGAACCCTGTCGAAGCAAGTGATACCGCTTGGTCAATGAGTATATCGGCACATGCGGTTTGAATCTTCACATAAAAATGCACGCCAGAATTTCTGGCGTGCATTTTATTTTTTATAACTTATTTAAAACAAATTACTTTACAGAAAAACGCAAACTGGAGACAATCTGTTTGTACTCAGCAATGGGAAACCCGTTGGTTGTGCCATTGGCAATGAAAAAATAACTCTGCCGGTTGTGCACCGCCACTGCCGCCAGAAACCGCGTGCCAGAATAGGTTGTGTTGTTAGGATAGGCTGCGCCCGGACCGAGCCGGGCATTGCGAAATTCCCACAAAACCACCTCGCCACCTTGTAGTTTGACCTTTTGTTTTTCGTCTACCAGTTGATACCCGCCAAAAATCAGTTTCAATTCATATTCTTCATAGGCCGTTACCAGATCATCCAGCGTGGCCCCATTGGTCAACCCTTTTGGATTCATTTGCAATTCTGGGCGAAATGATCCCTGACTACCGATAAAAGGGCTGGAAACCCGCACATCCACAAAAGGCAACCCATTTAGTGGATCGCGACGAAGCGGGAAGGTTTGAACGCTGATGCCCCACGTGTCATTGGGCCGGCTGATTTGAAACCCCCACGAGTCATCTGAATAAACCAAGTCATTTAAACCTGTGGCAGCAGAACTTCCAACTGTATCATCGGGAATTTGGCCACATCCAAATAACAAACAGAGGGCAAAAAGCAAAAACCGACGCACCATAAAAACCTCCCGCAGCAAAAATGTGAACGCCCGGCTTGAATGGCAAAGAAATTACGCAACCCAAAGGCCATTGTCAATAGGCAAAACATCTCAATTGCTTCTCAGGCAGTATTTTATATCAATCAAGCTGGTAGTTTCAATGAAAAAAGGCAAAATGGGATTGAAAATGGTCGTTGTGTTAAGCGATTTTTTTTGTTCTGTCTGGGCCGATGGCATGGGTGCGTTTGGAACCTTTTCCGGTGAGCATTTTGACATGGGCTTTTTCGCTGCCGATGTTGGTGACGTAAAGTGCCCCATCTGCAAAAGTATCGACGTGTATCTGTCCGCTCACGCGCAAAGTGCATGTGGCCGTGAGCAAACACGCACTTCCCGCCTCAAGTGGGATGTGGTAGGTGCATTGTTGATTGTGAATATCCAGACTGGCACCTGTAAAAATGGAAACCGTTTCGGAGAACGGAAGAGAAAAGTCACACATTTTATGTGTGTGTGAAAAATTGGCCGCTGTCAGGTAGTGGTCTGTGATCAGGCAGATTGAATTGTCCGAATGTGTGGGCACAATCAGCGTTGATGCCGGGGTATCTTTGTGAGACTGTTCCAGAACAAGCAGGGCAGACAGATGCCCGGCTTCTTGCCCGACGGAGAGGTTTTTTTCAGATTGTGTTCTCGACAATGTGAGATCGTCGGCAATGGCGCGGTAGGGTTTGTAATAATGCCGATTGTGATACAAGGCATGGCCCGTTCCCTGAAATCGGATGCCGATGCGATCATCGATGTTGAGCCAGGTTGGGCGGTTCAGATCGGTGAGGATGTCATCGGTTTCAGCTTCGCCGATCCAGCCATTGTAATGCAGTGATCCCGTAGAATTGTACAGGGTGCGCACACCGCGGCAATTGCCATTGTTATGCTGGGCATAGTGGGGGAAATGTTCGTTGGTGATGCGCAAAAAACCCTGATCGAGCGCTGTGAGGGTGATTTCCTTTTGCGCGACAAACTGTTCATAAGACAGGATTCGCCCATCGGGTAAACTGGCAAAAAGCACAAACTGGCGCAGGGTTTCCTGACAGCGATCCATGATCATGGCGGCGGCAAAACTGTTGTCCTGTTCTGCAACTTTGATCGATTTGAGGCGATGGCTATCGGGATTTTCCAATACGACCGGTGTGCCCAAAAAAGTATCGGAACACGGGCCAATGGTATAAATGCCTTCGCGTGTTAGCGGCAGGGCCATAATGGAATTGCGCCAGGAAAGCGAGGTTTGACCGTGTGGATGCCGGTGGTGAACAAATCCGGCATGGGCATAGGTGCGCACGCCGTGCAGGCGCTTTTCAAGTTCGGCATGGGGTGTGGGGTTTGGGCCAGGGCCCAACAGGCGATGCAACAAATAGGCTTGGGCAATTGAGCGGATGTTGATCTCTCGCATAATCATGGGATCTTGCTGGTCGTGGGCTTTGAGCGCAAAGTCTTTGTCATACATGCGCCCATTGTTGCCATCCTGGCGCAGTTCGGCATTGCGCAGCCCCACATGCTGAAGGGCGGCCGCATCGGGATCGTTAAAAAATACGGCGGCCAAGGCGTGGGGCACTTCGCTGCCGGCAGATATCAGGTAGTGCCAATCCATGCCTTGAACGGCCTGGGCATATCCTGCCCCGTCGGTGAGGGCTTTGAGGTTTTCATAAACGCGCTGGCGATTCCAGAACAGTTCGGGCGGAAGCTCGCGGCCCCAGAGTTTGAGTTGCACACCGGCAATGAGCAATGAACGCACCCCGGAGCCGGTGTAATTGGGATGTACCATGCCGTGATTTTCGGCCCAGTAGTCGGGCAGGGCTGTGAACGTTTTGAAGGCGAGTTGTCGGGCGGTAGAATCGCCAACGGTGCCGTGATCTTTGGCATCTTGTGGGGCAGAACATGTGGAAAACATCCATTTTTTTGCAGCGGCTTCATAGGCGGCGGCTTTTTCATGGCGAGAAAGAAACAGAAAACACGATGTGAGGCCATTGGCCGTCCAGGCATTTTCTTCCATCTGGGTGTCCACATAAATCCCGTTGCGGGGCGGCATGTCGGCAAAACGCGCGGCATAGTCTTCGTGAATGCGGGCCACCATGAGCCACGTTTCGTCGTCGATCAAATCGCGCAACAGCAAACACGTTTGGGCAATGGCCGAAATGGTGGTGCCACACTGGCTTTCTCTAAAATAGCCCAGGCCGCGTTCGCCCCATTTGTTGTTGCAGGTTTCTGGTCGGCCCAATCCTGTTGCGGGGCGCACACAGTCTTCGGGGCCGGTGTCGTGGGTGAAGCAGAGGTATCGGATGGCTTTGACGGCCATTTCCTGCAACTGTTCGCGCGAAACCCCGGTGGTTTTTTCATTGTATTCGGGCGACAAGCTGGCCAGTGCAAAGGTTTCGGCCGGGCCAATGGTTTCGTTGCCATACCAGTGACACCCACCGAAAAAATGGCCGCAATTGGGGCGCACGGGCCAATCGGCAAAATATTCAACACCCGTGGGAATCCACTTTTCAATCATGCGCAAGTAGCGGTGGCTCATGGCATTTTCATCTGGCAATGCCACCGTTTTAACATCTGTGGTGTCTTCAAGGCGAATCATTGTATTATCCTTTATTTGGTGTAGGTCTGAACGGTTGTGATTTCAATGCGGTTTTGTCCGGTCCAACTGCGACCGGGAAAATAGGTTTGACAACTGCTGCCATCGGGCAACATGTCAAATCCCGGATCGTCAAACAGGCACAGCACGGTGTGTCCGTTGTGCTGGGTGATGTTGGCAATTTCATATCCGCGCGTGAATCCCGCGCCGTCGTGCAAAATGGCTGTCAGACCGCGCAACGGGATGTGCGATGGCAGGATTTGATCGAGTATGAGGCCGTTGACGGTATCGCCATTTTTTTTGTGCAAAAGACCTGTGATATTGGCGCGAATGACCCCATGTCCGGTGAGCGTTGTTGGTCCTGCGGACAAATGGGTGCCGCCAATTAAGGTCATGCGTTCTGTTTGGCCGTTGTGTTGCCGCACAAAACCAATTTTGCCCTGAAAGTGAAGATCGCCCACCTGCCATGCCCGATCGGCATTTTGAGATAAGAGAATATAATCGACAAAATCGCTGCCTGTGATTTTAAGCGCAATATTTTCCGGGTGATCGACAGGCAAACGTTCTGCCCTGCTGAGGAATGGGTGTGTGGCAAACGGTTCGATCACATGGACAAAATGGGAAGACAGATGATATCCTTCCCGTCGGTGCAGCAGCATAGGCATCGTGAGACTGTCCAGCAGCGCATCGTTTTCCTGAGCGCGGCGAATGGAGGGGGCCTGTGCGGTAAAAAGCGTGCCGTCTGTATGCGTCAGGCTGTGTAGCCGCACGGTTCCAACAGGTGTTTCTGTGCTGGTGAATTGCGCGGTCCACGAGGAATCAATTCTGGCCTGTTCCACGTTGCGAATATAGGCATATCCGATGTTGTGGCCCTGTGCATCACCGGGCACACTTTCACCGGTGGGCAGTGTGGCTCTAACACCCTCCGGCAACAGGGTGGGGCTATAAGGCATTTGGGGAAGATCGTGTGTGAGTGTGCCATCGCTGTCGGCATCACCGGTGAGGATATATTCGTGGCGTTCACCACCAACTACCTGAAAGAGATCAACCGCATAAGCATCGGAAGGTGAAACGCCGATGAGAAGCAATAAACGCCGATACACATCCATGTCGGGATAGGCCCGATGGCCGTCGGCTTCAACGGCCTGAAAGGTATCATCACCCGGTATAAAAAGCAACAGGTTGCCGTCTGAAGGGTGGCGTTCAGAACCGAACTGTTGATCCTGGCCATTCACGGCAACGGTGTTGTGCGACAGTGTGCCAATGGTCCAGGCGCGGTGGCGCGTGTGGGTATAACCGATGTCGGACAGGCGTTCTCGCCCGTGGGCAAAAAGGGTGAGATTTAACAGGTCGGCATGTTGATGGCCATATCCCCCTGAAAAATGCAGGTGGAGTTGCATTTGGTGAGTGCCTTCACCCCGGCCCAGACAGGCATGGCCAAAAGCGGGCAATAAATAGGGTATGGATGCAAACAGGGGGTCTCTCTTTTCGCGGGCCCAGGTATCGTGAAAAGCGACGACGCGGCCATTGGGATATTGGGCCATTTCGGGCACCTGTTGTGCTTTTTTCAAAATGGGAAAACGCTCGGATAAATCGAGATTTTCAAAGTGTTCGCCGCCGGGGTGAACATATCCTGCAGGATCGGTATATCCGTCGAGCTGATCGATGAGCTGGTTCAACCCGTGGATGGTTTGGTTGTGATACGAGATGGCCCCTTCGCGCCAAACCCCATCGGCAAAGAATTGTTTTTGTACCAGCATCCCAATGCGGCGCACGGCATCGTGGATGTATTCGGGGTCGGGCAAAACGCGCCCGGCAGCAATAAGGCCACGCAACATGGTGGGGTCCATATTGGTGAGGGCTGGCGGATAGGACCGCACAAAGTTGATACTGGCGCGAAAAAAATCCTTTTCGATGCGCGTTTTTTGTTCATCAGATAATGTGTGCCGGATCAGGTCATAGGCCAATATGAGATTTTCGGGAATATCCATGTAGGCCCACCACGACCATTTGGCGGCCCGGTAGTCGGGCACGGGATATGGAAAGGTTTGATCGCCAGAGTAGAAAATTTTTTGTTTGAAAGGATAATCGTAGTGGACGCAGTAGCCGGGATAAACCTGCGCAAAACGGTCGAGAATCAAGGCGGCCCGTTGGGCGTAGGGCTGTTCTTTTGTGGCATGATAAAGCTGGGCAAGCTGGTGTGCGGCTCTGGCAAAATATTCGCGGGCCAAATACCAGCCTTTGGCGCGGAAAAAAATGCGATATCCGTCGTTGTTTTCCCAATAGGGGTATTCGTGGGTTTCTCCAAGTGGATTGATGACACGCAAAATGTGGGTGTCGGGGTATTGATCATTGGGATAACGCAGGTTGCAAAATTTGCAATAAACTTCGTCGGGATGGGCAATATCCCAGGTGATTTGGCCTTCCTGCGCCCCGCCATTGCAATTGGGACACGCGACAAAAAACAATCCGGCGCGTTCGGGAATGAGACGCATGGTTTCGGCATCTGACAATTTGAGCACGGGTTCGAGAGCCTGGCGCAGACGGTTTATATCCTGTGCGTCAAGCGTGGGGTGAAGCGGGTTTGCATGGATGGCACGCGGCCACATGCAAAGAGCGAGCAAGAGTGTGCATAAAATGAATGTGAACATTGAGAGGTCCTTAATTGTAAAAGAATTGGAGGCATCGGCTAAAAATGGGGCATTGTTGATAAATTCCCTTTTATCCTTTTGAAAAGAGGAGGATAACGTTTGCGGCTATGCGAAGTTGCCCGAAGCGTAGGACAATTTGGGAAAGGGCGGTACTCCGCCCGAACCGCATAGCCGCTGTTGTGCGATGGGTGGAGCGCCTCTTCGGTTTGTGTCTTCATTTATTAACCCCGCCCTTTCTTCCGCCGGAGCGCAGGACGCGAGGAGGCGGTCTTCATTCTTTTCAGGGTGCTGAAAAACTCTCATTTAACCGAACCTTCAATGATGCCGATTTCTTCTTCAGTTAAGTCGTAGAGTTTGTAAAACAATTCATCTATTTTATTTTCTATAGCAGTGGTATCTGCATTGAGATTATTTTTTTTCGCTGCAAGAATTCGATCAACTAAGTCAACTATTTCTTTCTGTTGAACTTCATCAACCGCAAAAAGAGGAATTTCTAGAAGAGGCCCTTTATCGACTTGGTAAGCAGAACCTTGCATTTTACCTTTGGTTCTTAACCAAAAAGCGATTAATTTAGAATTTAGAAAGAGACCCAATTCCCCAGTATTTTCAACGCACTCATATTCTCTCAAAATTCTGTTAATATCATCGATATTTTCGGTTTGGGCTTGATTCATCACTTCATCGAAAAATCTCTGACCTAAGCTCTGGGTATTGCCTTGGGGTGAAGTTAACCCCAAAGGATTGATGATTGAATCAAGGTTCTCCATAAAAAATCTTGATCCCCTCTGGCGTTCGCAAATACTGATGATATTCTGAAAGTATTCAATTAATACTTTCAGTCTTGATTTGATTTCAGGTATCAGTTGTTTTTTTTCGTAATCTGAGAGCTGTATTCGATCCTGTAAGAAAATCTCGTAGCGTTTCTTAAGACGGTAGTTTTTGAATTTTAAAATTAGATTTCTCATATTGAGTCATCTTGAGAACAGAAAATTGGCGAATGGGAAGGAGTAACTTAAAAGGTCACGGTTTAATGTCTTTTGTGCCCGAATTTTGGGGGTATGGTTGTTGGGTTTGTCTCTGCTTGCAGGTAACTTTTAGTATGCGAAGGTCTGATTTCAACATGCGCCATTTTTTATGCATGATTTTTTATGATCCATCGGTGGTTGTCCATATGTGCCAACAGATGGCAGGCAAATTTTATCACCGGGGCCGATTTCAAAAAGTTTCAGAGTCGAGATATCGTTCAGGTTGGTGGGTTCTTTCAGGTGAATAACGCCATCTTTGCTGATGGTGTGAATGCGAAACGCCCGGTCTGAGTCATCGGTGGCATACGCGCCATTGTAAAAACCCACTTCCGTCAGGGGCAAATGCGCACGGGTCGTGAGTCTTCGTCGTACTTTGTTTTTCCAAGCCCGTGATCTCCTGCACCTGCTGGATCATTTGAGACATCGGTATTTTGGGAATGGGTTAGTTTCTTGACTTTTGACAAGGTTTTGTAGTACTTTCAAACATTACGATCTTTCAAGGAGAAAAACTATGAATGCGCCGTCTCTTCTTTCTGAATTAGAAGAAAATATCAGTCGTTTGCCTGTGGATGAACAACTGCTGCTTATTGAGCGTGTGAGCCATCGAATTAGAAAAAATATCTCTGGTAAACAAGATGTCGATATTCAATTGAGTGAAATGGCTTCTGATCCCGAAATCCAAAGAGAACTTCAGAAAATTGAGCGTGAATTCTCAGTCACAGAGCAAGATGGACTGAGTGATTGATGGCTATTGAACGTGGTGAAATATACTTCGTGAACCTCAATCCAGTAGAAGGTCGCGAACAGGCAGGGCAGCGTCCTGTTTTGGTTCTGTCCATAGATGTGATCAATCGATTACCTCTTGTTGTGACCGTTGTCGTGGGTACCAAAGGTGCCAATGTCACACGGGATTATCCTACGAATATTCGATTGAAGCCTGAAGAAACAGGTTTGGATATGGAAACGGTTTTCCTGGGTTTCCAGATTCGATCACTGGATCTAAAACGTTTTCCTGAAAAGTCATCAGGCAGAGTTTCAGAAACAACTATAAAAAAGGTGGAAGACGTTGTTCGATATTGTCTCGGACTGTAAGTAAAACAGATTTTCCTCTGAACCCAAAATCATACCGCAGACTTCAAGGATATTGCTTTGAACTGCGGTTTTTTGTTTGCATTTATGTATCTATTTCCGAAACAAAGAAATAGTGCCTCATCCTTCAGTTTAAGATTCAGCTTTGTCTTTGGCTGGGGAAACAAGCCGCTCTCTATGGGTTTCTTCTTGTTTTCTGAGTCGGGCAACGATCTGCTTAAAATCATAATTACACTCAGCAGAAATCCGTTTGCGTGTTGCGTGTATTTCTTCAACAATCGGATCTTTCCACATGGTCATTCTCCTTCAGATGAGGCAAACAATTCTTCTGGCGTGACGATAATTGGTGTGTGACGGTTTGAGGTTATATTAATGGTTTGAAGACGTTGAATGATCACACCATTTGCGATATCATGAATCAACACAACTGTTTCTAACTCGCGAATCATTTCTGTTTCCTCTCGGAAGATTCATCAGGGACTCACAAATTTTCAATCATTTACAAATCTATGCAAAAAAGACAAAGACCGTTATCACTGCCTGTGAGGGTGGTTGGGTTCTGGTATGGAGTGTGAGCCGCGTGTTGTTAGCCGAAGGCGCTTTGGGGTGGCCTGCCTCTATCAGTTTACATTCGGGACAACAATCACGCACACACCATAAACATTTGTTTTTCTTTATCTTGATTTTATATCTTGAAATCCCGTATATTGTAGGTGAATATCTCTCTGGGTGTGCAATGATAGCAGGAGGCTAAAATGACAGAAAAAAAGGCCGTTGAAGTCCATGAAGCGCAGTCTCATCTAAAGGAAATCCTTTCTCTGGTCGGCACTGGAATTGAAGTGCTTATCACTGAAGGAGATACCCCAATTGCACGCCTTCTCCCTGTCGAATCTGGATCTAAATCTCGCGTAGTAGGGCTACATAAAGGTGCTATATGGACCAGTGAAGATTTCGATGATCCTTTACCTGAAACATTCTGGACGGGAGAAAAATGAAGCTCTTGTTGGATACCCATACATTCATTTGGTGGGATAGTGAACCCGCCAAGCTTTCCGCATCTGCTCTGAGCGCGTGTCAAGATCAAGCCAATACGCTCATTCTGAGTGTGGTCAGCGTATGGGAAATTCAAATCAAGTCACAATTGGGCAAGCTGAAATTCAATTTGCCATTGTCTGAAATTATTCAAAGTCAACGGCAGATGAACAACGTCCAGGTTCTCACCCTCGAATTAGATCACGTCTTAGAACTGCAAAATTTGCCCTATCACCACAAAGATCCTTTTGACCGGCTGTTGATTGCTCAGGCGAATGTTGAAGATGTGCTGTTGGTTAGTGGTGATTCAATATTTTCAGAATATCCCATCAATTTGATTTGGTAGGAACAAGAATAGTTAAACATTCATTGGCATTTAAAACTGCTCCTGTGACGACATTTTAATTCGTTGCAGGAGTTTGTTTTTTTTGGTGTAGTGGGTTTGGTTTTCTGTTTTTGTGTGCCATGAGTTTTTGGGTGGTGTTGGGGCGCTTTTCGGCTAACTTTTGGTATGTGAAGGTCTGATTTCAATGCACCATTTTTTATGATCCATCGCTGGCTGTCCATGTGCCAACAGATGGCAAACAAATTTTATCACCGGGGCCGATTTCAAAAAGTTTCAGAGTCGAGATATCGTT
>CAXNEV010000084.1:0-10203 GCA_964200925.1 Candidatus Latescibacterota bacterium
GTGTAAGATATTACCGGGGCAGATAGCCTGTGGCGTTAGCACCGGATGCCTGGTGATAAAGACGCCTTTTGGATAATCTCTTTCATCGGTATGGGAGGTGTTGATGCGACAATTTGCTCCCCCCTTGTGGCAATCAGGCCAGGCCAGTATTGAGGAGGTTGAATTAGATCTCTTTTCACGCGATGATATACCGCAACTTTTGCGTGGGCTTCAACATCTTTATACGACACCGACGTTACGAGCAGAAGTGCTTCAGATTTTGGACGCGATGATTCCTGAGCAAATTGATCGCAACACAGGCCGTCCTGGAATGGCTTTGTGGCGGATTTTAGTGTTCGGGGTGCTGCGGTTGAATTTAAATTGGGATTATGATCGCCTTCATGAGATGGGCAATCAACACCGGACGATCCGTCAGATGCTGGGTCATGGCGTTGTAGATGATGGAGAACAGTATAATCTGCAAACGTTCAAGGACAATGTGTCACTTTTGACAGAGCAGATTCTGGATCGAATTAACCAGGTCGTGGTCAAAGCCGGCCATCAAGTGATAAAAAAAAAGAAGAAGAAACGTTAAGCGGTCGGTGCGACTCGTTTGTGGTGGAAACGAATGTGCATTATCCTACAGATACGAATCTGCTGTTTGACGCCTTGCGCAAAGTGATCCAGTTGAGCGCAAAAGCCAGTAAAGAGTATGACCTTGCAGGATGGGGCAAGAGCGGTTATCATCTGCGTCTGCTCAAACGCCTGTTGCGGCGCACCCAAAAAGTGAAACCGTCCACATCGCCAGATGAACAAAAGCAGGCCAAACGCAAAAAAGAGCGGGAAAAAGCCTATTGCCAGTATCTGGCGCAGGCTCAGGTGTTGATGCAACGAGGCCAGGAAACGCTCTTCAAGCTGCAAGCAGTGGCCGAACCGCCCTTGCCGATGACCGTTGATCTGGCGTGCTTTCTCGGTCATGCCCAGCGTCAGATTGATCAGATTCAACGGCGGGTGTTGCAGGCAGAAACGATCCCTCACAACCAGAAAGTGTTTTCGCTTTTCCAACCCCACACCGAGTGGCTGTGCAAGGGCAAAGCCGGCGTGCCGGTCGAGTTGGGCCTCAACACCTGCATCCTGGAAGATCAATATGGGTTCATCCTGCACCATAAGGTCATGGTCGGTCAGACCGATGATGCGGTGGCTCTGCCTCTGGTCAAAGAAACCCAGAAACGATTTCCCAATTTGAGGCAGTGCAGTTTCGATACCGGATTTTATACCCCCAATAACCAGGTCAAGCTACAGGCATTATTAGACCTGCTGGTCTTACCTGTCAAAGGCACGCCTTCAAAAGACCAGACCGTTTTGGAAGCCTCGGAGCCTTTTGTCGCTGCAAGACGCAAGCATGCCGCCGTGGAATCGGCTATCAACGCTCTGGAGGTTCACGGACTCGACCGCTGTCCCGATCATGGACTGGATGGTTTCAAGCGCTATGTGGCTCTGGCTGTCGTGGCGCGAAACATCCAGATCTTAGGAGCACTGCTACAAAAAAAAGAAGTCAAAGCCCATAAACGACAGCAAAAAAAAGCGGCTTGAGCATCGCCTGCGGGTTCTTTTTGCTTCTCTGACTATCCTCTGCTCAAAGGGATTAACAAAATTTATTCACAAATACACACGCCAATATCCCATTACACTCTCTATACCTTTACAGATAAGAAAAACGTCCATTCTTGTTTTTCCATATTTTGTCCAACTCAATTGCAACGATGAAAAACATTGAGTTTTCTGTCAGACACTATGCAGAATCGCTGGTGCGATTGGCATTAAAGCAATCCTGCGTCTTTAAAACTAAATGTTTTGTCTTGCGCAACAATCAAGTGATCGTGCACTTTGATTTGAAGAGTTGCTGCCGCCATGACAATGGCGCGTGTAAGCACTTTATCATGTTCTGATGGTGTAACATCCCCGCTGGGGTGGTTATGTACCAGCACGAGAACAGCGGCATGATTGCGCAAAGCGGCATCCATCACGCGTCGAGGATACACGACTGTCCGATCTACGGTGCCTTCTTCCAGTATTTCGTCGCCCAAGACCCGATAACCACTGTCCAGGTAAATCACTTTAAATATTTCATTTTGTCGCATTCCCATGTCACTTCGGCAATAATCGATAAGTACCTGGGAATTCGCAAGAGAAAAATCTTGTTTGTTTTTTTCTCGCAAATATCGAGTGGCGGTTTCTCGAATGACTTTCAGGGCAATGCAACCAGCTTCTCCCAGACCAGGAATTTGGCGTAGTTCCTCAATTGGCGCATCGATAACACCGCGAAAAGTCTTAAATTTTTCAAGGGCCAATTTAGCAATCGGCTTCACATCTTTGCGCGGTATGGCCAGTGTCAGCAGCAATTCCACGGCTTCATAATCAGCAAACGCATCCAAACCATTTTTTAGAAACCGTTCTCTAATGCGTTGTCGGTGGCCTTGATAATGAGGTTTGTCCATAATTTCCTACTTCGGCAAGACGTATCCCGTTTTTCGCAATGCGGTGCGAAAGGCGGTGAGGGCATTTTCGGGGACGACGAGATGGCGGTCGCCGGACAGGTAACAGTGTTTGCCCACGTCGCGGTCGTGCGATAACAGGAATGCGGTGTCGGCGTCTTTGACTTCGATGAGGTGGGCGGTGCCTTTAAATTTGAGGCGGGATGTTTTGTCGGCGATGTCGTCAAATAAAACGGCGATGGGTTGCGGCAATTCTTCGCCGCTTTTGTGGTTGAGAAAAGACAGGATGTGGTCGAGGGTTTGGCCGTTTTCGATGGCCCGAAGAATTTTTTCTGAACGGATCGTCCAGACGGTGTCGGACGATTTATCTGCAAATTGATCCAGCGCAATCTGGTCGCCGGGCGGCAGGGGTTTGAGGGCCACGATGTCGAAGTTGGGAAGGACTTTCAAGACGTGCTGGATTTCCATTTCAGTGGGCGTATAAGACCGCGTTTTGCCCAGGCAATAGGCTCCCAGTGCGTTGATCTGCAAATACATCAGTCCATCGTAGCGACTCACATCGTCGGTGTCCATGTCATACTCAAATTCATAAGGCGCTTCCGACGGGTCGATATAGGCTATGTTAAAAAGGCCCAGTGTGGCGGCATATTCAAAGAAAAAAGCCATCATATAGCGCGATGTCAACAGCTCCCACCGCCCGTGCATGGAACCATAGTCGGGCGAACCGATGTACAGTTCCCACGGTTGTTCAGAGACAATGAGCAGATGTCCCGATGCCCGCATAAAATTGAAAAATTCATCAAAACCAAACCATTGTCCTTTGGGGCAATTTTTTAAGGTGCGCAAAATAATGGCCCGGCGATCTGACGGACGTGTAAGCCCTTCCTGCCCGCGTCCGGTTTGCCCGCGAATGGCGTTGACGCGGCGCAGTTCGTCTTCGCTGTTGGTTTTTATCCATGTTTGCCAAATGGTTTTGATGGTTTCGTGGGGCGGATCGGACAATGCCTTGCGGCCATCTGGTGTCAGGGTCAGTTTGCCAGATTTTGCGTGTGCCAGTTTTGCCGTTTGCAACAGCACGGGCCAAGCAAAGGCTTTGATGGGGCCGGGGGGTGTTTCAAAACGATCTTTTGGGGGACGTTCGGGATAAAAATCGCCCCCATGAAGAATTTCGGTTATGACATTCATGCTGGCTGCCGTGGGCCGTCCGGTTTTGTCGCTGACCTTGATTTTTCCGGCATCTATGAGTCGCAAAACGGACAACAAATCGTGTTGTGCGGCCTGTTCCGTGTCGGCGTGATACAGTGGGAGCGCCTCGTTTTTTTCCTTTCGGGTGTTGTTGTCGTATCTGTAAGTGATACGCGTGATTGATTCGGGGCGGCCTTCGTGAATTTTCAGTTCGGGCGGCGGGGGTTGTGGCACAAATTCTTTGAGCAGAACTTTGAGATCATCCGGCACGGTTTTTTGGCCGCCAGAACCATCGTAACGGTCTCCTCTGAGAATGAACAGACTGAGCAATGAGGGCGTCTCAATATAATTCATTGACCAACTGGCCTTTTCACCCCAATCGGGCTGTTCGCCATATTTGCTGACAAACCCATCTTCATCAAACCACGGTGTGTAAATGGCTTCGGCAACGGCCTTTTGCTGCAAGTTGTCCAACTGTTGGAAGTAGGTGCGGATGTTTTCTGTCAAATCGCGCACCATAAAAGCAATAATATCAGCTTTGCGCGTGGGCAGTTGAATATTTGTAAGCCATCGCGCCAATTTTTTTAAGTCATCAACCGTGCGCAGGGTCAAAAAGTCAGAAAGTGTTCTGAATTCATGGGGCATAAAAGTCTCGAGTTACAGGTTTTTAGAAAACCCTCTGAAAAGAAAGGTCACAGGATCGGGCCAAAAGCCATTCTCATAAACCATCTGTAACCCGACGCAGGAGGGCTTTTTAGTCAAAGCGAGGGGTTTTAGCCCTGTGCGAGGGTCGATGCAAAATCCCCATTGCGGCAATCCAGCATATACCTGTCCTGCTGATTGTCTATTGTGACAGTAACGGCAAGTTGATAACGCGAACGCGAATTGGTTTGTTGAACGTCAAATTGCACGCTGCCGGGTCTGGTTGTTGGGGCCAACAGGACGGCAAATTCTGTGGACTGGCCTGATTTTGTCAGTTGCAAGTGCGAGCCATCTTCGCGTTCAACTCCCCAGGTGGATCTGCCTTTTAGGGGCAGGGCCATTTTGACGGTTGATAACTGGATGTCGGCAAGGTCTTGTGGGCAAGAGGCAAGAATGCGGAAGCCCTGTGCGGTTGCGCCGTCTTTTTGAGTGCGCAGCGTTAAAGGGGAGTTGAGCAACCAGTTGTATGTATGCACATTTTTTGACGTGAGAAAGTCGAAGACGATGGCATACTGGCGTTTTTTGTTGAGCAACAGACAGCGCTGGTGTTTCACGCCGAGGGGTTCATAGCCTTTGTGTGTGAAGGCGGCAAAGTCGATGGTTCCTTTTTGCTGCCAGAAGAGCAACCGCCCTTTTCGGCCTTTGATGTCCGGGGGCTGGTTGTCAACGGCGACCATGTTGTGTGCCTCCACCGAACAGTACCACGGTTTGTGCAACGGATCGTCGTAGGAAATGCCGCGTCCACAATCGACGATAAAGGGTTTGCCGTTGGCCCACAGTTGGAAGGAGAGGGCTTCGTTGTGGCTGTGTCCGCCGCCGTAGGGGCCGTAGTTGATGGTAAAATAAAAATCTTTGGGTGACCAGTCGCTGCGCACAATCCAGAAGCCCGAAGGGTGTTGATTGATGCTGGTGTGTTTGGGTGGGCGGGGTGTTATGGGTTTTTTGATGCCCAATTTTTGGGCGACTTGTGCTGTTTTTTCAGGGGATGCCTGTGCGGCCCAGACCAGTTCGGGATTGCGACGGTCTAATCCTATTTGGAGATATTGATCCTGTGGCACATCGTATTCCGAATCGCCAATGGTGGGGCTGTGGCCCGATGGGGTGCTGATGTGGAGCGTCCACAGAAGCATTTTTTCAATGGCTTTGCCCAGTTGTTCGCGCTGGGTGGCAATGGTTTTGACACCGGTTAAGACGCGATAGACATCGTAAAAGCTGTTGACCACGCCGAGGTGATAATGCGGGGCGCGTTCTTTGTGGCAACCGTCGGCATACACATCGCGCCGGGTGTGAGCCAAAATCCATTTCATGCCGCGTTTGAGCCAGCGGTTAGCTTCTGTGTATTCTGGAAAACTTTGACCGATGACACACAGGGTTTGTGCGCCAAAAACCTGCCAGTTGCCGGCGCGATAGGCTTGTTGATGGCGATGTAACCAGCGACCGTGTCCAAGAATGGTTTTGAGCATCATCTGGTGGTATTCGGGATTGTGCACGGCTTTTGAATGGATGGTGGCAAAGTATAAATCGCGAAATACGCGCGCGCGGTTGCAGCCGAGTTCATACCAGATGACGTCGATGGTTTTGATATCGCTTATGACCAGATCGCGCTGGCGATACCATTGCATGAAGATTTCGACAAAAGTCTGGGCGTAAATTTCTTTGCCAGTGAGTTGATAGGCATTTTTAAGCGGGGTAATCCAGCCAAAATAGTGAAATCCGTAATTGGACGATCCACCCAGGTTGCGCGAAAAGTCGATTTCGCCATCGTATTGAATGCGAATGCCGCCCCAGCATTTGATGTCGCGTTTGACCACGAGGTCGGCTTCGGCGATGATGTGTTTTTCATTGAGGTCACCGCGAGTGCTTTCGCCGCGCAGGTTGCTGTTTTGTTGGGCGAGCCGGTTTTTGAGATATGTGTGCCATGCAGTGTAAACATCTGTCCAGTTTCTCTGTTTGGCAGCGGTGTGAACATCGCGCAGTTCCGGTGTGGCGGTTTTGAGCGAGGCAAAAAGGTCTTCATCGGAGATGTGTTTGATGCGCGTTTCGAGGTAAGGATCTGAGGTGTTTTTGGCCATTGGTTTTCCCATTGTGTGTGGTAACAAAGGATTCTGAATTTTCTGCACGGAATTTCTCAAAAATGACAATCGGAATTTGTCCTGCAAATGCTTCTGTTTCAGGACATTTTTTGCCTTCGGCGACCCACTTTTGTAACGACACAAAAGTGGGCAAAAGTCGTTCCCTCAAGCGCCGGGAAGGCTGATTTTCTGCGAATATCTTCAGGGGATGCACACCATGAAATAGCCTGTCAAGCTCAGTGGCATTTCAAGATATGTTGCGAAATGGAATAGCGCGGAAAATCGCTCTTATATGAATGGCTTATTGATTGTGTCATTTCAGGGTATCTATACCGGAAAGATGTGTTTTAAAAAGCGTTCAGCAAAATCAAATCCGAAACCCATCTTCTGCTTTGACACCCTGTGCAATGACGTCGGGTTCAAGATCAAAACCGGTGCCGGGTGTATCGGGCACAATCAGTTTGCCATCGCGCATGTGCCAGCCATTGAGCACAATGCCAGACACATCGGCCGGGGCGGCTTCAAGCAGTTCAAAGTGAGGAATGGAAGCGGCAAAATGCGCATGGGCATATCTTTCGAGCACGCTGCCCCAACAGTGCGGAGCACACCGTGCACCCCAAGGTTCAATTTGCGCGGCTATTTTTTTCCACCATGAAATGCCTTCGGCGCGCAGGTCGTGTTGCACAACGTCGATGAATTTGCGTTCGACCCAGTTGAAAAAACTGTGCGGTGGCCACGATTCGCCGTCGGCAAGCAGGGTGTTCCAATTGTTTTCACGGATGAAATTTTTCAAGGCTTCACATAAGGCGGAATCTTCGGCAAAGGGTTCTTCAAACCAGTAGATGCCCACATCGGCACACTGGGCAAGGGTTTCTTTTGAAGAATTGAGGGTGCCGCCGTTGTTGGTATCGAGCATAATTTTGGCCTCAGAGCCAGCGGCTTCGCGCACGGCGTGAATGACCAGGATATCGCGGTCCAACCCTTTGGCCATGGGCATCCATCGGCCGCCGCGGCCAATTTTGATTTTGAAGTTTTTATAACCATAGTTTATGCCGGTTTTCACTTCTTCGTGAAAAATGTCGTGGGTCTGCTGATCGGAGGCTTGAAGGTCGTCGATGTAAATGGAGCCATCATAAAGTTCGACTTCGCGAGAACCGCGTGCGCCCAAAAGTTGATACAAGGGCTGGTTGTGCCATTTGGCCGCCAGATCCCACAACGGCATGTCCAGAATTTTGCCAGAGGGCAGCACCCCATCGGGCAGTTGAAACAGTTCGCCGACGGGTTTGCCGATGATGGCTTCGGCCTGTTGTTTTTCCAATCGCGACCAGCCCACACCCACCAGACCGTTAGTGGTGTGGATGCGCACAATCGGATCGGTGACTCTGTCGCCGTGGGTGCCAATGCGCGCGTTGTGCCCGATGATGCGGGGGCGTTTGAATTTCATGACGATTTTTTCGATCTGGACGATTTTTTCTGCATGCAAATCTGCCATTAAAATCTCCTGTAAAAAGCTAAAGACGGTCGTGGGTCACGGGTCGTGAGTCAAAAAACCATGCCAACGGGGTTGGGTGGGGAACTTGCGACTCTGGACTGTTTTGGATTGACTCGCGACTTTAAATTAGACCCACATTTGCCCCTTGTCAATGACTATGCAGGGTCGATCCTTTCTTGTATTTCGTTCAAAAGAACATTATCTTCCATTGTCCCGGTGTTCCACTTTACATGTATGGAGAAGGTGATGGTTACTCTGACTGAAAATGATATCTGTTTTTTTAAAACAAATGGGTATCTTATAAAACGCGAAGTGCTCGATCCTCAGTTGATGGCCCGGACGCGCAACCAGATGTGGGATGGCCGGCCAGAGTCTATGGATATCGACGATCCTGATACCTGGGTTGGGCCAATTAAACCCGAAGAAGAAAGCGATGATCGGCACAATTACAAAAAGGGATTTCGCTGGCAAAGTCGCAAGATTGGCGGTGAATCGTATATGGCCGATTTGTTGCCCAAAAACCCGTCGGTGCGGGCTATGGCCGAGCAGCTTTTAGGCCCCGATCTGGTTGAACCCCAGCGCATTCGCGGCATTTATAACACGCTGCCTTATGGCAACCGAGAAATTTCCGAGCGCCCGCCCGGCTGCCATGTCGATGCCCATCCGTTTCATCTGGGTGTGGTGGGTTATATTGATTTTGTGCCGCCCGGCGGAGGCAGTTTTACAGTGTGGCCCAAAAGCCATCGGAAGTTTTATTACGACTTTCATTCGCAATATCGCATTGAAGCGACCGACCAGTACGAAAAAGATTTGACCTATTTTAAGGAACATGGTGACTATGCCGATTGTCATGGGGGGCCGGGCGATATTGTATTTTGGCATCATCGCATTGGCCACACGGCATCTCCCAACCGGTCGAGGCAGATTCGCAAAGCTGTTTTATACGATTTTTGCAAAACAGAGCTGATTCGGACACAAGAAGAACCGCCCTGTGAGAATATGTGGCGCGATTGGTCACAGGCCATTCAGGATGTGGCGATTACAGATTGAATTTTTCAGGAACAGACAATGCCTCGAATATTGATTATTGACGATGACGATATGTTTCGCGCCATGCTTCGGGAAATGCTTGAAGAAGCGCATTGCGATGTGGAAGAAGCCGATTCGAGCGCTGAGGGTGTAAGTCTGTTTCAAAAGCGCGAGTTCGATCTGATTATCACCGATCTGTTTATGCCACCCGGCGGGGGTTTGGGGGTCATTCAGCAGGTGCGAAAAATCGACAAAAAGATCGGTATTGTTGTGATTTCGGGCATGGTGCTGAATAATCGCGATGAAATTTTCAAACACGCACTTGCGACAGGAGCCAATCAAACGCTTGAAAAACCTGTGAGCCAAAGTGTTCTTTTACAAACAGTTGCCGACCTATTGTCCCAGACCAAAAACACAAATTCGGGTTGACGATTTTCCCGTGCTTGTGTAATTTTGCCCCTGCAATTCCCAAATACGTTTTGCCAGCCTTTGAGAAAAGAGATCCCATGCAGCACGATGATATTCTAAAAATCATCGAAAATGCCGACGATTTGCCCACCTTACCCACTGTGGCCACCAAGGTGATCAGCGTGACGTCGGACACAGAAACTTCTGTAAAAGAGGTGGCCGAATTGATCGAAAAAGACGTGGCTTTATCGGCCAAGATCTTGCAGGTGATCAATTCGCCTTTTTATGGGTTTTCGCGAGGCATTACCAGCATTTCTGAAGCGGTTGGTCTCATGGGGTTTCGGCAGGTGGGCAACCTGGCCTTGGGCATTTCGGTTATGAATGCCCTGCCGCGCTCCAATACCATTGGATTCAGTTTTGAAACGTTCTGGGAACGCTGTGTGGCACATGCTGTTGCTGCGGTTAAACTCACATCGTTGGTTAAACCCGATGCCTCACACAGCATTTTTACCACAGCCCTGTTACAAGACGTGGGCACTTGTTTGCTGGTGCGTTATGCCCCACTTGTGTATGGGTATTCACTGGCCTTGGCCAAAGAACGCCACATTCACATTGCCCGTGCCGAGCGCGAGGTGTTGGCGATTGATCATGCCGAAATTGGCGGCACGCTTGCATTGCGCTGGCATTTGCCTGCCACGTTGCGCATTCCCGTCAAACACCATCATTTTCCCGAGTTTGGAAACGAGGCTCCCGCTGAAGTTAAAAATCACAATCTGGTGCGTGAAACCAGTGTTCTGGTTATGTCCAACCAGATGACATCTGTGTTATATGCTCAAAACGA
>CAXNEV010000085.1:0-10151 GCA_964200925.1 Candidatus Latescibacterota bacterium
AACGTTTAATTGCCCAGAGCGCCCAGGAATGATTCGGCGTTATCGAGTTCTGTCTGGGCGGTTTCAACGAGAATTTTCATGCCGCGATCCCCTAAAGAAAACCGTTCAAGGGCTGTCTCGTCGGGGGTGGGAATTTGTTTGTCTCCACCTGAGCCATAGTTGAGCTGTCGGCAGATGATATCGGATAAATGCACCAGGCATACCAATCGCTGGTAGCGCGGTGCGGTGCGGGGCATGTGGTGATAGGTAATGGCATTGAGATAATTTTTGGGAAATTTCCATTCTTCGGCCAACTGCCCGCCAATGGCCGCATGAGTAATGCCCAGAATTTCCTGTTCGGCCTGGGCAATGGCGATGTCTTCCTCGTTGAGAACTTCAAAGACGGCTTTGTAATAATCTGAAAAATACCGGTCGAGAATAATTTTGCCCAGATCGTGCAACATGCCCGCCAAAAAGGCCGATTCAACCTCGGCATTGAGCTTTTTGGCAACGGCTCGAGCAACAAAAGCCGTGCCCACTGAATGCCGCCAGAAAGCCTTTAAATCGAGACCTGCACCATCTTTGTAGTTGCCCAATTTTTCAAAAACCTGCGCGGCAAGCACCAGATTGGCTATTTCTTCAAGGCCCAAAAGGGTGACAGCCAGAGAAAGGTCTTTGACCTGTTTGTTAAATCCATAATACGAGGAATTGACCAGTTTAAAAATGGTGGCTAAAAACCCTGGATCGAGTTGCAACTTTTCGGCGATGTCATCGCTGGATGCATCTTCGCTTTTGGCCATTTTGAGAATTTCGGCATGGGTTGCTGGAAATGACGGCAATCCTTCGATGCTTTTGACCCGGTTGAGAATGCCTTCGGCTTTTTCATTATCTTTGCTGGGTTCTTCCTGGGGTGGGGCATCGGGCTTGGCGTCTTCGCTGAGCACTGTTGACTGGCTCACAAATTCGGCAACCGGGTCGGCAGGTTTTGGGGGGGGCACTGGGGGGGCTGACACAGCCAGATCAATGCGTCGTTTGAGCTCACTTGGGCGAAAGGGTTTGGCCATAAAAGAACTGCACCCGGCATTGCGCGCCCGAATGATCATGTCGGGTGTGGGATTGGCCGCCATGAGAATAACCGGAATGTGCTGGTACTTTGGACTGAGGCCAATCAGTTCGGCCAGTTTGATGCCTCCCCCAGATACGCTGAGTTCGGCAACTATAACGTCTGGGTTGAGCGTGCGCAATTTCCCAAGTGCTTTTAGCCCGTCATTTGCCATTTCGGTCATAAACTCTTCTTGGGTTAGCATTTTGGAAATAAGATTGCCTAGGCGTTCGTGATCGACAATGAGCACCTGTTTTGGATTTTTCGTGTTGTTGATGGGATCGCCCAACGTTTATTTCCCCAACTGAATTTGTATGCTTTAGATCATCAGATAAAGATTTGAAATAAGTGAAAACCTGATGATAGACGATGGTTAAAATGCGTTTGCACGTTCCACCCTGCCCCAATAGAAATCGCAGTCGCTTGGTTTTCAAGATGTCAACGTTTCAACGTGTCGTTGTTGTGTGATTAATGTGTGCCCGATACATTGAGTACCTGGGCCGATGTGGCATCTTTGGCCGATCTGGAATTCTTGATTTTTTCTTGCAATTTTGCATAATAGAGATCTTCATCAACGGGAATCGTTACCCAGTTGTCTGTCCAGGCCGAAAGCAGCATGGCATTGGCCAGTTCAACCCCGTTGAGGCCCTCAATGCCAGGGGCCAGCAGAGGGGTGCCTTTTTGGATGGCATTAACCCAGTTTTGTGTGATGCCCTTATGGGCTTCGCCCCCTTTGCCCGAAGGGATTTCAATTTTCCACGCTTCCGGGCTGCCAAAACCGCCTTTGTATTCTTTGCAGAATTGGCTTACCGATTCCCGAGTGCGCCAGAACGTGATGTTGCCGCCTTCTAAAACCACCTTGCCGCGATCACCCGAAATCTCAAGCCGGTTGGTTCCTGGGGCTTCACCGGTGGTGGTGATAAACACGCCGGTTGCGCCATTTTCATATTCCACATAAGCAGTCACATCGTCATCTACTTCGATATCGTGGTATTTGCCAAAGCCGATAAACGCGCGACAGCGAATGGGCATGCCACAAATCCATTGCCACAGATCCAGGTTGTGCGGGCATTGATTCATGAGCACCCCACCTCCTTCACCAGCCCAGGTTGCACGCCAGCCCCCTGAGTCGTAATAACTCTGGGATCGGAACCAGGAGGTAATGATATAATTGGTGCGCGTAATATTTCCCAATTCGCCCGATTGCACCAGATCTTTCAACTTTTGGTGCTGGCCAATGGTGCGCTGGTTGAACATGAGGCCAAAAACACGGTTGCTTTTTTGGGCAGTGGCATTGAGTTCTTTGACCTGTTTGGTATAAACACCTGCGGGTTTTTCAATGAGAACGTGCAGGCCTTTTTGCATGGCTTTGATGGCCAATGGGGGATGGTCGTAGTGCGGTGTGGCCACAATGACGGCATCAACAGCGCCAGAGTTCATCATGTCTTCGGCATTGTTGAAGGTGCGCACGTTTTCTCCCAAATTTTCACGCGCCCATTTGATGCGGTCGGGATTGAGGTCGCAAATGGCTGTCAATTCGGCATTGGGAACTTCGTTGGTTATGAGATAACTGGAATGTCCACTGCCCATGTTGCCAACGCCGATAATGCCGATGCGTAATTTGCTCATATGGGTATCCTCCTGTTTGCCTGTTGTTTTCCAAGGCGATGAGACGTTTCAAGATACACTGTCTATGGAAGATCGGCAACAAAAGAATGTGGATCTTGTCGCCTGTTCACTCAACAAAGTGCAAAAGGGCAATCTATCGGGACATGCCGATTGAAAATGGAACCCTAAAGCAGTTTAAAATAAAAATAAATCATGATGGAAAAACAACCAAATATTTTTATCCTGAAACAAGCTCTGCCATGAATCGGAAAGGCTGTTTTTATGGCTTTGTATGAAGTGTATTTCTGATTATATTGGCAAAAACTTTTTGATAGGAGAAAGCATTATGGAGCTTGCATTGCTGGGTGGCAGTCCGGTTCGGAAGAAGGCGTTTCCCGACTGGCCGATTTATCAAACAGAAGAGGAAACACGCGCGGTTGTTGAAACTTTGCACAGCAACCATTTGTGTGGGGCAGCAAAAGGTGAACAAAACCCGGCACTTGAACGGGAATTTGCCCTCTGGTGTGGGGCTGTTGGGGCCGTGGCTGTCAATTCGGGATCTTCGTCGCTGCAAACGGCTTTATCCGCTGTGGGTGTGGGGCCGGGGGATGAAGTGATTGTGCCTGCTTATACGTATTACAGTTCTGCCACATCGGTTTTGTGTTGCGGGGCGATTCCGATTTTTGCCGATATCGACCGAAAAACAGCCAATATCGATCCCGAAAGTTTTCGGGCAGTCATCACAAAACGCACCAAAGCCGTGATGGTGGTGCATTCCAATGGAATTCCGGTAGATATGGATGCGGTGATGGCCATTGCGACAGAATATGGCATTCATGTGGTGGAAGATTGTTCACACGCACACGGTGCGATGTATAAAGGCAAACGCGTGGGAATCATTGGGCATGTGGGGGCCTTCAGTTTGCAACACAAGAAGATTTTGTCGGTGGGGGAAGGTGGCATAGTGGTCAGTGGGGATGAAAAGATTGTGTCAAAAGCGCGCGATTATGCCAATCTGGGAGGTGGCAATAGAACGGGGCAGTTGGGGCCCAATTTGCGCATGGGCGAATTGCATGCCGCGCTGGCCCGGGTGAGGTTGAAACGGGTGGATGCGCAAAATGACGTGCGGCGGGCAAATGCCGAGTTTTTGCGGCGGAAAATTGCCGATTTGCCGGGGGTGCGCGCCGTGCCAGATGGCCGGGTCAACGGCGTTGATGAAACGTATTACAATTTTACGCTGGATTATGACCCGGTGATGATGGGAGTAGATCGCAAAAAATTTTCCGAGGCCGTGCAGGCCGAAGGGGTGCCGTTACAGGTCAATGGGTATCGGGCGTTGAACCTGATGCCGGTGTTTACAAACCAGCAGGTGTGGCCCTATCAACTATCTGAAAACGAGCCGATTTTAAAAAGCCGTCGGCTCTATGGCGAGGGAATATGCCCGGTGGCCGAGGCGTTTATGAACGAAGGCAACTTCGAGTTGAAGATTCATCCGCCGTGTGGCGAACAGGAAATGGACGATGCGGCCAAAGCCATCCAAAAGGTGATTCGGCATGTGGGGGCATTAAAAAACACAAATACGACATGTTAACAGGTTTTACCGTTCCATGGTATGTCAAATTTTAAAAAAATTTGAACTGGTTCAGTGGCAGATTTTATCGTTGTGCGTGTGGTATCGATGTGGCCCCACAAAAGGGTTGTTGCCAGATTGAAACAAAAAATGTGATCCAGAAAAAAGGAATGGCGCATGGCGAAACAAATTTTTCACGCGGGTGCGGCAACGACAAATATCACACCACACTGGGTTCTGACCAATTACAATGGCGATATGTTGCGGCCCGATGCTCAGGCAAGCCCGCTGCGCTGTCAGGTCGTGGTGTTTGATGACGGCCACACACAGGGGGCCATCATTTCGTGTGATGCCACATTTGTGGATCGCGCCTTGTTGTTGTCCATTCGGGATATGGTGATGTGCCGCACTGGCATTCCAATGGCCCATGTTATGGTGGCGGCCACACACACTCATGCGGCTCCGGCAACGTGCCCATCATTTTTAAGCGGGGCGCTGCCCGATCCTTTGTATGTGGATTTTTTTGTCGAACAAATAACCACTGCCGCCATGCAGGCATGGCAAAATCGACAACCGGCAAAGATGGTTTCGGGGGTGTGTGACACACCAGGTATGGAATTTAACCGGCGACTGATTAGGCCCAATGGGCTGGTGGCCATGGATGGGGCCAACACGGCAGATTCGTCTTATCCGCCAGCCGGCCCGGTGGATCGGGCCATGCCGTTTTTGGGATTTGAAACGGAAAAAGGAGACCCCATTGCCCTGATGGTGGTTTATCCGTGTCACAACAATGCGGTGGGTGGGGTGTATCACGGGGATATTGGCGGGCGCATGACCGAGGCCATTCAGGCAAAACTTGGCGTTGAGATTCCCGTGCCGTTTTTTGAAGCGCCCTGTGCCGATGTGATCTGGCGAAGGTCGGGGCAGGGATCGGCGCGGGGAGATGCTCGTGCCAGACAAATCGGTGAAGCCATTGCCAATATTGTGGTGCCCGCTTATCAAAAAGCAGAGCGAAAATGTGTGGATTGTGTGTCGGTTTTGTCGGAGGTAATGGATATTCCAGACCGCACATGGGCCGATTCGACCTTTTGCCGCGATGACAGCCGGGGAGATAGTGAGGAAAACCGGGCCGCACAACGACGGCGTTATGACCCGGAAGAAGCCGCGGTGATAATGCGCGGGCATACGGTGTGCCCCGTAGAGATTATGGGGATGTCATTTGGGGATACGGCCATCGTGACCAATCCGGCAGAATTGTTTGTCAAACTGGGCATGGAAATTCGCAAACGGTCGCCCTTTGATGTGACACTGGTGTGTGAACTGAGCAACGGGTATTGTGGGTATGTGGGTGATATTGACGATTTTGCCCAGCAGGGGTATGAAACACACCGCTCGGTTTATACCTGTCGGTTGGCCAAAGACGGCGGGCGGCGCATTGTGGAGATGTCGGTGGGGATGTTGAAAAAAATGAAAGGATGATTCAATGGTTTTGCGCGTTTGTCTTTTAAATGAGGTGTGTTGCCTGAGATAAAAACAAAACCGACACCTCATCACCTGCATGAAGGTCGGCCTGATCAAACATCTCTTTGGGCATTTGTGCTACAACGGGAATGCCACAATCGACCACCACCCGAACCATTTGGCCCAGCTTTACACAGGTGTTCACACGTCCCGATAAAGTCGATGTTAAGGTTCTTTTTTTTGCCACCCGTATATTTTCGGGCCGTATGCACACATAAATCTGTTTGTTGTGTGGCGGTGTGCCTTTCAAAATAATTTTTTGTCTTGCAATTTTTATGGTTATCTGCCCATTGTTTTTTTCCAATACATGACCTAACAGACAGTTTTCCATGCCCAAAAACCGGGCGGCTTCTACGGTGGCAGGATGCGAGAAAACCTCATCGGGATGGTCCACCTGAACCATTTGGCCAGCCATCATCACGGCCATTCGGTCAGCCAACATGCGGGCTTCATTGAGGTTGTGCGTGACAAAAACCGTTGTGGTTCTGGTTTCGGCAAGAATGGTCTTTAAATCGACCATCAGTCCGTTTTGGGTTGGCGCATCTAATGCTGAAAAAGGTTCATCCAGCAACAAAATTTCCGGGTTCAAAATGAAGGCTCGCGCCAAACTTGCGCGACGGGCTTCTCCGCCTGAAAGCAAACGCGCAGGCCGGTTGTGCAAATGCGCAATGCCAAAACGATCCAGCCAATGTTTAATCTGGGTGGCCTGGGGGGTGAGCCTTCTGAACTTTAAACCGATGGCAATATTTTCGGCCACGGTCATTTTTAACAACAACGGTTCTTGAAAAACCATGGCCATGCGCCGATGCAACAACAACAGCGAACGGGGATCGTATGTTGCGGGTTGACCTTGAAAAATTACGGTGCCTTCAGCCGGTTTTTCGAGCAATCCCATAACCCGAAGCAACGTCGATTTTCCCGCGCCATTTGGCCCCACAATGGCCAGGATTTCTTGCGACAGCAAATCCAGAGCAGCAATGTGAACAGCCTTTATGTGACCATATTGCACCTGCAAATTTCGAATGCTTATTTCAGTAGCGGCCATGCGACATGCTCTCGTTGTTGAATGCGGGTTAATACAAAATTGACGATAAAAGTGAGCAGCAACAACAAAACACTCAGGGCAATTGCCACATCAAAATTGCCCATTCGGGTTTCCAAAACTGTGGCCGTGGTCAACACGCGCGTTTGCCCTTTGATGTTGCCCCCGACCATCAACACCGCCCCCACTTCTGAAATGACGCCACCAAAACCGGCCATGACAGCGGCCAGCAACGTCAATCGGGCTTCGCGAATCAAACACAGGGCCATCTGAAATCGAGATGCCCCCAGCCCCACAAGTTGCAATTTTAAATTGGGATTGAGCGCTTGTAATGCCGCTATGGTTAATCCAGCCACAATGGGAAAGGCAATGATGACCTGTGCCAGCACCATTGCAACGGGGGTATAAAGCAATTCGAAAAATCCCAGCAGGCTGTTGCGCCACAACATCACCGTGACCAGAAGCCCAACCACCACAGGGGGCAGGCCCATGCCGGTATTGATCACACTGATCAGTATATTGCGACCGGGAAATTGCGACAGAGCCAGCACAACCCCGGCGGGGATGCCCAATAACAGGGCAATCAGGGTTGCCGATCCTGAAACACACAGGGAAAGCTGTGTTATATGCAGTACTTCGGGATCACCCGTGATCAGCAAATAAAATGCTTTGTAAATGCCCTGCCAGATCAAATCCATGCGCGTGTCACTTTTTTAACTGTTCATTTTCTGCATCGGGATAAAACAGCGGAGAACCAAATTTGTCTTTGCCAAAAGCGGCAATGATGGCCTGGGCTTGTGGAGAAACGATAAAATCGGAGAAGGCCCGTGCGCCATGGCGATTGACACGGGGAAAATTTTCAAAATTGACTTCCATCACATGATAGTTGTTGCGCAATAACACATCGCCTTCTATGAGAGGTATGAGGTGGATTTTGTCTTGAAAGGCCAAATACGTTGCGCGATCTGTCAACACATAGGCGCGTTTTTCCGATCCAACCATCAGCGTTTCGCCCATGCCCTGTCCCACTTCGAGATACCAGGGGCCTGTTGGATCAATCTGAGCCATTTTCCAGAGCTTTTTTTCCAGCACATGTGTGCCCGAACGGTCCCCTCGAGACACAAACAACGCCTGTGAAGAGGCCATTTTTTCAAATGCGCCAACAGCCTGAGTCATGCCTTTGATTAAAGCGGGATCTTCAGCGGGGCCAACCAATAGAAAATCATTGTGCATGACCGGTCGCCTGTTGCTAAAAGCCCCTTTGGCCACATACTGCATTTCCAGGTCAGGGGCATGCACCAGCACCACATCGGCCTCACCTCGTGCACCGGTTTCAAGCGCTTGTCCGGTGCCAACGGCAATGGTTTTGATCCGGTATTCCGTTTGTTGTTCAAAAGCAGGAACCAACACATCCAATAACCCCGAGTCTTGCGTGCTGGTGGTGGTGGCCAGAATCACGTCGATTTTTTTTGAGCCACAACCCCACAGTCCTGCAAGGATCATCAAAGACAAAAAGTATTTCATGCAGGTGGTCTTTCTTTTGTTTTTCAGGATTTTTTGAAACAGGTTGAAAAAATAATTTCTTGTTTGCACACTGGGCATTTCCCCATCGATAACCGCTGGATACAATATGAAACCTGACTGGCCATTGCAAAAACTCTTTTTTCAGACTACCTTTCAAGGAGAGATTTTGGAAAACGAGTTTCGGCATTTCAAATCAGCGAATGGGAGAATCAAAGATGTTTGAAAAAAGCTGGCAAATATTTGTTGAACAATACCCACAGGTGATGAAGGCATACCGCCGCATGGCAATCTAACAAAGGGGGCGCGTTTTGCGTACTTTTCCATTCAACCGATTGTTGTCCATTTGTGTGTTATCACTTGGGATTTCCGGCCTTACCTTTGCCCAGAGTTCTTCAACGGAACAGGCCGTGGTGGATAAGATTTTAAAACTGAAAGGGCAAATTGATCAGGTGATGATGAAGCCAGGGGCTTCTGCTGATCAGGTGGCCATGGACAAAGTGATGCAGATGAAGCGGGATATCGACACCTTGCTGGATTTGTTGCCCCCGCAGTTGCAAGCGCAGGTTCAAAAGAAGATGGGGCAGTCTCAGGCATTGGGTGAGGGGGCAGCGGATGTTGCTGAAACGGAGAATCTGCCCTTTGTGATGGGGCCACAGGATGTGCAAAAAGTGGAGCGGGTTTTAATGCGGTCTCACCTGAATGCGCTCAAGCAGATTGGCGGAGCCTTGCGGCAAAAAGGAACGCTGGATGCCCAAACGCAGGCGATGTGGGTGCAGGTGATGGAAAACATTGTGGGAAGTGGTACAGAGGCCGATGTGCAGTTGATGACCAAGTATGTGATGAAAGAGGCCTATGCAAAAGAAAACGAGGGGTTGGATTTGCTGGGCGGAAAGGTTCGGTTTTATCAGAACCTGAGGGCCAAATTGCGAGAGGAAATGGCAAAAGTTAAAAAAGCGACCCAGGCGGTTCCCGGTGACGACGGGCCATTGCCGGAAGCGATGCGCAAAAAACAATTCAGCATGGGACTCAACGGCGATGTGGCCATTCGGGAAGGCGATGAGGTGGCGGCCAAAACAGGCGCATTGCAGTATCTTGCAGAACTGGAAAACCAGCTTGCAACAACCAATGAAAACGCCGAGAAAGCCGCATTGGAACTGGAGGATGCGCTGTTAAAACAACAGCCCAAATTAAAGGCGATGTCGGAGGTGTCGCAAAAATTGCAGGATGCAGGCAATGCCGCCGTGCAAAGCGGGCCATGATGATTAGGCACGAGCCAGAACAAAAGGCCGACAGATGCTGTCGGCCTTTTGTTTTTTCATGTGATAAGGTCAGTCTATTTTGTTCTTTTCAATGTAGTCCCAGTTGATATTCATGCCCAGGCCCGGAAGTTGGGGCACATGAACAAATCCTTTGTCGTCCATGGGTTCGCCGTGTTCGTGCAGCCACGGGGCTGGCTGGTCGAAGTCGATGAAGGGGTGCAACAGACCGCGTTCGTAAAATTCGCCATTGGTCATGGCGCACAGCGCGTGCAAATTGCCGGGGCCGCCGCCGTGGATTTCGCAGCGCATGCCAAACGATTCACACAGGTGAACGGTTTTCATCAATGGGGTGAGGCCGCCCACATCCCCCACGCCGCAGCGGGATATGTCACAGGCTCCGGCTGGGGTGATGAACTTTCTCTCAAGCAGAGAGAAGTAATTGATCCGGTTTTTGTTCCTGTTTTTTGAAGTCGGCGAACGCTTCTCGTCGTTTTGCGATAGCGGATTTTCCAAATTTTTCTTTGATCCAGCTACGCACCCGATGCA
>CAXNEV010000086.1:0-10141 GCA_964200925.1 Candidatus Latescibacterota bacterium
ATGATCTTGTGGATGCCATAAAATAGCACGACCAGATTAGGCAAGCAATACAGATTGCTTATGCTCTGACAACTTCACCACGGAACAAAAACACGAAATCTTCACCGGGAAAAAACTTCCTCAATTTGGCCTATTTTCATCACCCCAGCGCTAACCCGGCTGCCGCCGATGGCCAACGGCTCTACGGTTCGATTTGCCCGGTTTCGCTTGTACAGGAACCGGGCTTTTTTTGTTTCTTTGCAAATGATTTTATGGCATCTTGTAGGTGAATAGATTCGCGGTCTGCAACGAACATCGTGCTATTTGCACCGAAAAACGGAGCCGATACGCGTTCAATCTGGAACTGTTGGGATATCGGCAGGCATCTCAATAAGATGTGGGGTGTTTTTTGATAAATACAGATTCGGTTTATAATCAGGCGACGGGCTCTGCGCGATTGATGGTGGGTTTGAATTTGTTGCTGTGTTTGTTCAAACTCGCGGTTGGCTGGTGGGGTGATTCGTTTGCGCTTCTGGCCGATGGGGTGAACAATTTGGCCGATGTGGGTGTGTCGGCCGCCCTGTTTTTTGGCATTCGAATTGCCCAGCGCCCACCCGATGCAGAACATCCTTATGGGCATGGCAAGTTTGAACACGAGGTGTCGCGTCTGGTGGCAATTGCGGTGCTGGCCACAGGGGGAGCCATTATTGCGGGCGGTTTTGGAAATTTGGGCACAATGCACGAACCGCCGTCGCGCATTGTGCTGGTTGTGGCTGTGTTTGCCATTGTGTTAAAGGTGTATATGTATCGGTATCAACGCAGGCTTGCCATCCGGCTTTTAAGTGGTGCACTGGCCGCCGATGCCCTCAATCACAAAACCGATGCATTGGCCACGGGGTGTGTGTTTGTTGGCACACTGGCCATCTGGATTGGCGGGCGCGATTGGGCCCCTGCCGATGATGTGGCGGCCATCGCCATTGGCGGATTGATGATCTGGGCATCGGGGCGGGCCATTTGGGATGCGTCGAGTGAGTTGCTCGATAAAATGCCGCCGCCCGATGTGGTGGAACACATTCGTTTGTTGGCCAAACATTTTCCAGGTGTGGCTGGTGTTGATAAAATTGTTGGGCGCAAAGCCGGTATGTTTTATTTGATCGATATTCATATCGAAGTGCCTGGAGAGATGACAGTAACAGAAGCGCATCATCTGGGGCATCAGGTGAAAGACTGGCTGATGGCTGAAATGCCGGAGATTGGCGATATCATTGTGCATATAGAACCGACGCCAGGTTCAAGAGATCGAGGTTAAAAGCTGTTTTAAAATATCAGCCCCTCAGGAGCGGTGTGGGTTCGCTTCTGAGGGGCTTTGGTGTGCGCATGCGCATTGAAGAATTTGGGATGATCGTTTGCAGTGGGAAAAGATCAAGGGTGAAGGTGTCTTCCCACTGTGTAACCTTTTTTCATCAAAAACAGGATCACCCGCATGTGGTTATTTCAACAGCGTCATTTTGCGCACACTGGAAAAGTTGTCCGCTTGCAGGCGAACAAAGTAGATGCCACTGGCAATGGTATGGCCTGTCTGGTCTTTGCCGTCCCAGACAACACGGTGAAATCCGGCTTCTTGGGACCCTTCTGATAAAAGGCGTATTTCCTGGCCCAGCGTGTTGTAAACGGCAATGCGAACTGTTGCCGATTCCGGCAGGGCATAGGGAATGACGGTTTCGGGGTTAAAAGGATTGGGATAGTTGGGTTCGAGTGTGAACGTTTTGGGCAATGCGCGCACATCGGTTTGATAAGCACCCAAGGTGTGAATTTGCCCGGATGGATCGGCAATGAGTGCCTGAGAGATGTCAATCTGTGAATTTGCCGACGGGTCGCGTGTGCGAAAATGCAGACGCAGCAGATCGGCGTTGCCTTCTGTGGCGGTTTGCAACACATCGGATATCTGGAGTGTCCCGGGTGTTTGTTCGGTGATAATGGCCACGTTGTTTGCGCTGGCAAAAAGCGATGGTTGCATGTTGGTTGCACCGACAAAAGCCATGGCCGATGGATCATACGTGAGTGCAAAACCATATCCCTGAATGGCTGTGTTGAAAGACAGGACAAGATCGACTTCGCTTTTGGATTTTGTGTGCACCAGGACGTTTAGGTCTGAGTTGAATGTTGCACCCAATACTTTGGTTGCGCGAACCGGTTTTCCTGCGGGTTTGCCAAAAGCCTGGGCAAAGGTGATGAAGTCTGTAAATCCAACTTGGCCGTCAGAATCGAGGTCAAATCGGGTATCAAAAGCTGCATCATTTTTTGTTTTGCCAAAGGCCTGGGCAAACAGGATGAAATCGGTGAAACCAATTTGTCCATCGCTGTCAAAGTCAGGGCCTATTGTTTGTGCCCCACCAATGGTGACAACGGTACCGCCCGTGTTTAACCGGGTGGTTTTTAAATCGGGTGTGGAGACCTGTGCCGAGGTTAACGAAATGGTGGTTGCGCCGGCAAAAGTACTGGATGTTTTAAATGTGACCTGTCCCAAACTGCCGGCATCGGCACGGGTTGGGCCTGTGCCCAGAAAAGCGACGCTGATGGTGAGTTGATTACCTGATTGGGTGACAATGGGCGCGGCACCTGAAAAGAGATCGGCAACAGCAAATCCGTCGTAGATGAGTTGAACCGGATCGTGTGTTAAAACGACTTGATATCCAGCAAGACCACGAGCACCGCTTGTTGCGGCAATATCAACCGTGACTTTTTGACCTTTGCCGGGTTTGGCACTTTGGCGCATGCCTTGATCTCCTGGTGCCTGGTTAAGGTCTAATACAATGGGGCTTTGTGTGTTGCCTGTGTTGGGCACGTCTTCCGGCTTAGAACGGCCCGGTGCAATTGAGGCTTTTGCCGTGGATGTGAGGGCATTTGCCCCTGTGCGACTTTGCAAAACCAGGTGGGTAATGGTCAAATCGGTGGCCTGGTTAAAACCTTCTTTGGTGCGAAAACGGAATATTCCGATCAGGCCATCTCCCGATACGGCCTGTTTTTCGGTGGCCCCCAAAATGGCCCCAGCAAAAGTGATGGTCTGTCGGGTGATTTGCGGAGGCAGAAAAACGGCCAGACCGCCATTTTGGCGCAGCAGCATGACTTCTTCGGGATGTGTGTCAACGCCCTGAAAAATCAGATGTTCGGAATGGTAACCCAGTGTGACTTCATACCCGATGAGATCCGACACTTTTTGAGCATAAACGGCCACGTTGATTTCTGCGCCGGGTTGAGCTTCGCGGTTTTGCTGGGCCTGGTTGCCCGGTGTGCCATTGAGGTCAAATGTGATCTGGGCATGTTCATTGTGACCATCGGTTTCTTGCGGCGGTATATTGGGCAGGGCGAGTGTGATATTGAGGTTTGAACGGAATTCTCCCTGTGTGAGCGCGATATCATCGGGCAGCCCATTCTGGTCGGCATCCCAAAAGGTTTCTGCCGAACGGCCATCGGTGGTGTGAACTTTCACAAAGAGGCGATAGTTTCCTGCGTTGATATCGGCAAATGCAAAAGAACCCCTTTCGCTTAATGGCATTTCAGAAACGGGTTCGCCTTCTTTTGTGAAAACATAGGCTGTGCCAATAAACCGCGCGGTTTCAGACAGCGAAACAACACCCGATAACCCACCGGGTTGGCTGAGGGCACTGCCGGTGCTGAAACGGCTGCGGAAGGTTTGAGACAGGATGTTGCCCGATGCACTGGTGGCCGAAAAAATGGCGATGGTATAAGGGGTATTTTCCTGTAATTTCACATTGTGAAAAATCAGTGTGCGGCCTTCATTGGCCAATTCGGGTTCGCCCTCTTCGTCTTCCACGGGTGATGGATAAATGTCGCCTTCAATGGCCACATAATCGCCAATGTGATAAATGGGCTCGTTAAAGGTAACGGATATGCTGGTGGTGGTGGGCACATGTGTCGCATTGGACGCCGGGACAATTTCGGTGATTTTAAAAGCCGTGCCCCGCGCACTGATAAATACGCGCGTGTGATCTGACCATTCGGGTTTGTCGATGGTTTTGATGTTGATGATGTGAGGCCCAGCAATCAGGTTGTGCACAATGTGTCCGGAACGCATGTTGATGGGGCTTTGATGGTTAATGTACATTTGGAAGGCATTTGACAGGACATTGCCATTTTGATCGACCACGTTAATTTTGACATCGTTTTCAATGCCGTCGTTGTTGGCGGCAATGACCTGGGGTTGCAGGTGTATGCTGTCTATTTGCGGTCTGACAAAAATGGCCGTAATGAGAAAGTCTTCTTCGGACAGGCTGAATCCGCGCACAAACAGGTGCATGCCCGGTTTTAAATCAGACAGATTCCATGATTGTCCATTGGGGCCGGTAATGGGTGCATTTTCGACAACTCGAACCGGTGGATCTGCCTTGAAAGTGAGTTTGTAATTTTCAACATCTATGCTCACTTTGGTTGCCACAAAATAGTGTTCATCGGCATGGGGTTGTTGAATGGTTTTTCTGTCCACCAGTTTCATGGTGATGATCGAATTGTCAAAAGTTGAGCGGGTGGTAATTAAAATGGCCTCGGGACGTTCGATCAGTGCTGCGGATAATTCGCGCAATGTGATGGGCTTGCCCTCATGGCCGGTGAAAGAGGCTTGGCGGTTGATCAGTTGAGAAGGTTGCGGGGCTGGTGTGAGGATGCGGTTTTCCACATCGACGGCCACCAGGATGCCTTCACCCGATTCGGCGCGAAATCCAAGCACTTTTAACGCGGTCACCACAATGCGATCCTCGGTATCGTGTCCTGTTATGGTGACACGGCTTTTGTCGGGTACATCAGACAGGCTGATTTTCTGATCGCCCAGGCCCGTTATTTCGGCATCGGAAACAAGGGCCATATCGGGCAATGGGCGAAGTTCGATGATCCGCTTGCTGGTGTAAATGTGCGCTCCCGGATCGTCTATGGCAACAATGAGTTGCAAGTCGGTGGTTTCTGCTAAAAGGTCAAAATCGAGAATTTCAATGGCCTCAACAATCGGTTCGTCGGTTGGGCTATCGGGGGTCATGGTGATGCGCAGCAATCGGGGTTCTTGTTTTTTCAGGTGGTAAATAAGGTCGTTGAGTGACAGGGGTTCACCGGTTTGGCTTTTGATGGTTGCCTGATCAGCCACATGAATTTTTCCCGGCGCGTAAAAATGCACAACACGCGTTTCCCGATCAATGCCCTGAATGGCAGTGGTGAATGTAAAGGTTTTTGGCACGGCTTCAATGCGCACCTGTATGGCAATATTTTCTGCACTGGAGTGTTCCACTTCTACTGTGAGTTTTGTATCGGGTTTCAGCACATCCCTGCCGAGGGTTTCACCGCTGAGATTGACAACACGCGTGCCGGATGCAAGCGCGATAGGAGGAATGGCCGCCGGGGTGATGGTGCGGCGCGTTTCATCGGCGGTTGTAAAGGTTGCCACATATTCGCTGTCTGACTGGAACGACGGTTCTGGATCACCTGTGCGCAACACACGGGCCCACCACAGACGAGGCTGGGCGCTGTTTTTGTCGGTGCCAATGTGCAAGCGCAAACCGCCTTCGGATCGCATGCGTGCAGACAGCGTGACAAAGTCGATTTGCCGGCCGGTTTCTTCGCGCAAATCCGTGCTGGATGGCACATAAAACGATTGGGGCTGGCGAAAGTAGAGTTTGTTGTCGCGCACTTCTGCAAGAATGCCGCGATAGGTGGTGCGTTCGCTGCCCAGAATTTCGATGCGATGAATGCGCACCAATCGCTCGGTTAGTTCGGGGTTGTTTTGTGAGGGCTTGTTGATGATCCAGCCAAAAATGCGCACGGGCAGTTTGGCCGATAACAAACGCGCATCGCCTTTTGCACCTGTGACATCGATGACTTCGAGGGCTTTGTTGAATTGCGCCCCGTCGATGTTTTGCGGGAAGATAAGCGACGGATTTTCATAGGCTTTTATGCGTGCGCCTTCAAGCATTTTTTGATTTTCATTTACAGGAATATTTTCTGTGGGGCGGAAGGCCTCAATTTTAGTGACCGAGGCCGATCCATCGGAATTGCGGTCATTGCCAAAGGTGATGCGCACTTTGAGATCGACGCGCTGGAGCAGGTCGGATAACAACTGTAAACTGGTGGTTTCGCCAAAGTGATCTATGGCTTTGATGTCGGTTGCGGCATAAAATGGCGCGGGTGCATCAAAAGACATCCAACCATAGGGTTGAATGGTGTTAATCCGGGTGGTGATTTCAAAGGGGCGGACAAAATTTTGAACGACAATTTCACGCAAAATAAATTCGTCGCGAGCCACAACACCGCTCATTTCCGCAGTTACACCCCAATCGAGATGGGCTTGTGGAATGCGCTGGCCATCGGGTGTGCGAAAGAGGGTCTTGTTGCTGAGCACGCCGTTTAACGTGCGCGGGCCAATGGTTGGGGGTTGGCTGGAAACCCAGAAGCCGCGATAAATGTCGGCAATGCTGCCCATGATAACCTGATTGGGGCCGGGTTGCACAAGTGCGGGCCAGTCGATCAGGCGGGCTTCAATGCCCACGGTTCCATTTTTTGTGATCAAAGCGACCGTATGTGGTTCTTTCCACTGTCGTTCTTCCAACTGGCGCAATGTGACCGGATTGCCTTCGCGATCAAAATATCGGGCATTGGTTGACATGGTGATGGAAGATCCGGTGCTCAGGCCTATGGTGCGCATGGCCAGGTCAATACCGTCTATTTTGAAAGTGTTTTTCAAATCGCGCGGCAAGTCGGTAAGCGTGATGGTTGATTTGATGAATGTGGTGCCTGAAATTTGTGCGTTTACGGCAACGCGTGCATATAACGGGATGTCGTCAAATGTTATGTCGCCGTCGCGAAATTCTGAGCGCAAAATGGTATTTTCTGCAATGGGAACAACCGAGGGGATTTCGCGAAGGGCATGTTCACTTTCGCCAATATAAACGGCGTCGTTTGGATCGCCGGGCAGTTGATACGTGACAGATTTGCTGTCTTCGGTGCGTACGGGTTGTGGGGTGCCCACTTTGACATCGATGCGGCCCCACTGCCAGTTTTCTTCAAAGGCATTGCGATTGGATAATGTGACAACGACCGGATCGCTGGTGCGATTCAAGATGTCGATGACCGACCGCAAACCCGCACCCTGATCGTTGCCATTGAGGTAAACGTGGGCACGCGGATCAACACGCTCGCCAAATTCAAGCAAAAAGATGCGGCCTTTGTGTGACCCTTCGCGCTGAATGTCGATGATCACCCCGTCAAAATAGATGTCGCGCACTTTTTGAAGCACTTTGACTTCTGTGGCGATCAATCGCGTGCCACTTATGGTGCCCGTAACAGCCACGCGACTGCCGGCTTTGAGGGCATCAAGACCAATACGCTGGTTGTTTTCAAAAATGCGCGTGCCCGGATTGTCCAGTGTGGTTGGCATGATCTGAACAAAAGGGACAGGGTTGGGAGGGTCTATAAAAAAACCGCGGGGTTCTTCATGGGCCTGCACACGGGCAATGGTTGTTTCTATGCTGCTGGTTTGCGCAAATGGTGTGATGGGTTGAATCCATACACAGACCATTGTGGCTAAAAAAAATATCAAACGGGACATGACATCTCTCCTGTGTGACGGTGAACAACAAACGATGGACGATGGCTGTTTGTGAACCATCCTCTGTCGTTTATTGTTCACCCATCGGGTTTGTGGTGGTGCAGAATTCGAAATAAAAAATTCTTTTAAAGGAAATTTTTCAGGGGTGTTTTTTTTCCCTGCTTCTATGTTTGTCATTTTTTCGTCTCGGTTTGTGAGAGGTTGTGGTGTGAAACGTTACAGTGCCCGGAAGATGTTTCACCCTTCTGCTGGCATTTTTTTCAGTTTGATAAGGGCTTTTGTGATGGGGCTCTCATCGGTTTTGTGACCTGTATCACAAAAATGGGTGATTGCCTGATAAAAAGCGGTTAATCACATTTGTTTCTGTCATGAGGTATCGCAAAGGGTGTGCCAGTGGGGAAATTTTGGAAACGATAAAACAAACAGGCGATGATCAGTCATCATCGCCTGTTTTAAATTTGTAAGCCTTCGGCGACCTACTTTTGTCACGGCACAAAAGTAGGCAAAAAGCCGTTCCCTCAAACGCCGGGAAGGCTGATTTTCCGCGAATATCTTCACAGGATGCATCCGATGAGATGGCCTGTCAGACTCAGAAGTGTTTCAAAGTGTGTTGCGATGGGAATCGCGCGGAAAATCGGCAGACAGCTTTTTGAACGGATTTTGGGATGCATAAACAGACAAACCCCCTTGTGTTTTCACAAGGGGGTTTTAATTTCCGATTTTCAAACGGGTTGTTTTATTTCCACATATTCATCAATGTTTCGCGCACTTCTTCAAAATTTTTGGATTCGATAACAACAACGCCGCTTTTTTCACAAAATTCTTTAATTTTATCGGGGGCTTCTTTTTCAAAATAAAGGGCTTTGGGTGGGGTGCCTTCTGTTTTGAGCAGCATTTGCAAAAAGGTGAATCGCTCTTTGGCTTCTTCTTTGCCTCCGAGATGAACAACCACGGCATCGTGTTTTTTGGATTCAATCAAAGCGCCGGCCACGGTGGCCAGTGTTTTGATTTCAAACCCTTCGCCCAAACCATTTTTGAGATCGGTGCCCACATTTCTGTCGCCCACAAAAAGCAAGCGCATACTCCGATGTACAAGGGGATCCCGCCGGAAGGCGTCGGGGTTGCGCAATCGTTGCAGCATGTGCAACAAGCGCTTGTGGCGCGTGATGATTTCTTCCGGGGGGATGGTGCGCGTGTACGAAATGTCTCCTACCGTTAAGGCTTCGATGCGCAATTCGGGTGTGGGCGCCATTTGAATGTGAACATAACCAGGATAGTCGCGCTGCAACAAGCGTGCATAAGAAACGCGCCGATAGTGGGTGTAAATAATGCCCGTGCCTTCCCGGTCATTTTCTTCTTTTAAGGGTTCCCACTCGATGCCTGCTTCTTTTAACATCTTGCCCAGATTTAGCAGGGGGGAATCATCACCTTCTGTGCCGCCATCGAGTAAAATGCGGGTGTGCGTGGGGTTTGGCACTTCTTCCTGAATGCGTACAGCCAGATTTTCCATACACTGCACACGCCGGATGATTTCGGGGGCAGGCAGGTCGGCAGAGACATATTCGTCGGCAATATTTAATTGTTTGGCCCCGAGCGTTTGTGTGCTGGCCACCAGAATCTGTGGCAGGTGGGGCACAGTCAGTTCGGTTTTTTTGACGAGTTCTTCACCTGCTGTAAAATCAATGAGGACACAGCCAATTTCGGGGCGTTCGTCGCCCAATTCATCGCAGTCGATGCCTTCACCCACAAGCAGGAGAGAAACTTTTCGAATGGCAGAGTCGGGATTTTTGCCACCACCTACACGATAGGCTTGCATGTAGCCCATAGGTCGATTCCTTTAAAAGCGCGTTGAACGTTGAACGTTGAACGTTCCAACGTTTTAACGTGTTTTCTGACCTGAGTCTTGCTAACACAGTGATAAGAAAATAGATAGGATTTGTTTGTTGGGCAAGTAAAATGTGGGAGGACGTGTTGAAACAAAAAACAAACCGGGTTTCCAATGGGAAACCCGGTTTGTTTTTTATACAGATGTTACTGGGCAGGTGGTATAGGCGGGACTGGTGCTACTGGTGGAACCGGCGGTGCGGGTACTGGCATGGGTTCATCATCTTCGAATGATTCGACAACATCGCCTGAATGGATGTCGAGGCTGCCTCGGTCCACTTCAATGGCAATGCGTGCACCTCCGCCGTTGAGTTTGCCCGATATGGCCTGGCCCGCCCCAGGTGAACCGGTGATGGACAAAGGCAGGTCTGTTCGCAAGCGGCCGCGGTTGACAAAGGCCTGCACATCCACCGTTGATCCATCGGGAATGGTGATGTCAACCGATCCCTCTTTGCTTTGAATGGCATAGGTGTGGCTAATGGGCAAATGGGGATGGATATCGATGCTGCCACCCTGGCTTTGTACCATGATGTCTGCACCGGGATTTTCAATTTCGACGGATCCGCGGGTGCGCACGCTGATGCGACCGGTGATGCTGTTGAGCAATATGCTTCCATGATGGTTTTCTGCGGCCACTTCACCTGCGACGTTGCTGAGCTGAATGCTTCCGCG
>CAXNEV010000087.1:0-10114 GCA_964200925.1 Candidatus Latescibacterota bacterium
AACTGGCGTTCGGTTTCTGACATTTGATCCCACTGGTGGTAACTGCGATGGGAAGGGTGCACGCGGCCAAAGACTTCCATGGTGAGAAAAAAAACGAGTTCAAAATGCGGCACCCGGCCCGTTGTGGGGCGCCGTTCAAGTGCCGCAATAAAGCGTTCACGCGGGGTCATGTCGCCCTCATGGCCACAAGGGCCTCGGCGCGTTCGGCCCAGGGCAACGGTGTGGGAATGCCAAAGGTGTCGCGTTTGACCTGCAGGTAATACAGGTAGTTTTGGTAGGTGACATCGGGGGGCACGCGGTGATCCACATGCGGAATGTAGCCCCCTTCGCGCACAAGCGGTTCGATGCGTTTAATTTCGCGTTTGATGGTTTCTTTGCCCTGAATGAGCGGAATTTTGTTGACCCCGCCGAGCAACAGCACGCGCTGACCATACAGATCGTGCAATTTGAAGGGGTTGGTGCCTGCGGCAATTTCAAGCGGGAACATGCAGTTCACGCCCGACTCAAGCCAGAGCGAAACAAGTTGGGAAATATCTCCGTCGCAATCGACGATGACGCGATCCACACCGTGTTGAGACAACAGGCTCGTGATGCGTTTGTAACGCGGCACCATATACTTTTCAAATGTGCCGGGAGAAATGATCGGGCCGTGGTTAAAACACATGTCTTCCCATCCGGCGGCAAAATCGAGGTCAACAGTTTCAAGCACGGGGGTGATGGTTTGCACAATGACCTGTGTGATTTGCTCCATAATTTCTTCAAAAAGCACCGGATCATCATACACAAGCAGAGAGGCCCCTTCAAAACCGGCCCAGTTGCGAATCCAGCCAAATAGGCTGCCCACGCTGATGCCAAGCGGATAATCGCGCAATTGCCATTGGGACAGATGAAGTTTGAAATCGGGAATGCGCCCTGGTGTGTTGGGATCGAGGCGCAGGCGAAAATCTTCCCAGTTCGTTCGGTTCTGAATGGGGAATGACAGGTAGTGCGGAATGGAGGATGCCCCGTTTTTGTGTACGATGCATTTGACGCCGATATTATCAACAATAATGCGGTATTGATCGGTTTCTTCGAGGATCTGTTCGATGAAGCCGGGATAAACGCCGACCCGTACGGGCACCTGTTTGCGCGGGGCAAATCCAAAAAAAAGGTCTGCTTTTGCATTGTCATCAACCCATTTAGGCAGGCCCTGCTGGTGCCAGGTTGTCAGCGTGTCGGTCCAGTAGCCAAATTCTTCGTCGGGCACATGGTCAACGGGTTGAAAATGCAGGGTGCGGTTGAATCGTTCGCGGTGGGTCATGGATATTTCTCAGGGTTTTTGTACATAACGGCGAATCTGCGGATGCTCGTGTAGCGAGCAAATTCCCAAAGGGAATGCACCGCAGGTGCCCCGCTGATCACGAGCGAAGCGAGTCATCAGCGAGTCGCCCATTCGTCTATTCGCCACATTTTTATGCGGGAGCTTCGATCTGGATGATCGTTTCATCCCAACTGGGTTGAATGGATTGACCCGGTTGAACGATGAGAAAGTCATCTTGAGACCAGGGGCCATCCAGCCAGGTTTGCAGCAGGGCAAGATCGCCCATCACTTCTTCAAATTTCCAGCCGCGTTTTTCACAAATTTCGCGGGCTTCGTTTTTATAGGGCAGGTGGGAAGAAAAATCAAAATCGATAAAAACACCCTGTTTGTAATGTTTGGTCCAATCCCACAATGTATCCATCAAAAAGCGGGCATTTTCTTCGCCATATTTTTCAATCATCGCTTCCAAAGACGTATCCCCGCCCAGGGCCGCACCCTGTCTTCGAGCCGGGCGTTCGTTGCCGCGTTCCCGGTGTTCCAGCCAGCCCGACGTGTAATAATACGTGCCTGGGGTAGCGTTGAAATACTCGCTGTAACGCGTTTTGGAGCCCAGAAAAAAGGTGATGCAATCGTGGGCCCTCGGAATAATCATTTGCGTGTTTCCGGCGCGAAGTCCTTTGAGCATATTGTTGCACAACCCATATCCAATCAGCACGGCATCAAACCGGTTGGGTTCAATGGCATCAATGCGGTCTTGAATGCGCATGATGCCCACATCGGGGTTGTCGTGATACCCCTGACTTAAAAATTCGGGTTCGATCTGGTTGATGGATCTGGCTGCACAATAACAGATTTCACGAAAGGCCACCTCACAGGCGATGACTTTTAAAAACACGCCCCGCTCTCCTTTTGCTTCTGCTTTTATGGATATACAACACCAGACCGGCAACCAGCCATGGAAAAGCCATCATCATACCTGGCAAAAACAATTGTTGGACAGTCTGGTCGCGGAGATCCTGAACGGTTAAGATGCAGACAATGGCAAAGATGATCCCACCTGTTGAAATGAGCGTGAACGACAAATTGTCTATTTGTTCAAGTCGCTTCATGGCGGACTCCGGCATCAATTTTTCAATTGCGCAATTAACTCGCGGGCTTTTTCTGCGGCAGTGGCGGCATCGGGGGCATAGCCATGGGCACCCACTTTGTCGGCATAGTCCTGAGTGATGGGCGCACCGCCAACCATGACGCGCACTTGCTGGGTTAACCCAGCGGCTTTGAGCGAGTCAATGGTGGTTTGAATCGAGGGCATGGTGGTGGTGAGCAGGGCCGACATACACACAATTTGCACCCCTTGCTGGCGCACCGAATTGACAAAGGCTTCGGGTGAAACATCCACGCCGAGATCAACCACTTCAAATCCGGCACCTTCCAGCATCATACCCACCAAGTTTTTGCCAATGTCATGCAGATCGCCTTTTACCGTGCCAATGCTGACTTTGCCCAATGGCTGCACTTTTTCGGCGAGCAATTTGGGGCGAATCATTTCCAGACCGGCTTTCATGGCACGAGCGGCAATGAGCACTTCGGGAATGTAGAATTCATTGTTTTTGAATTTTGCACCCACAACATTCATGCCTGCGATCAGGCCTTTGTGCAAAATATCCTGCACGGGAACACCCTCATCGAGGGCTTTCTGTACACCTGTTTTAACAGCGGGAGCCTGACCGCTGATGATGTTTTCAGCAATTGCCTTAAAATCTGCCATGATTTTCTCCTTTTAAAAGACTCCTGCATCGCGTCCGGTTTTATATAAAGGCCGCGATCTTTTCCGGTGGATGGGGATGGTTATTCTGTTTTTGACCATATTGCAAAGCCTGTACCATGTGAAATGGGCTGTATTTGGCCTCAAAATGGTCTATCTCTTTGTTCATGTGGGACATGGCTGCCGCAAAAGGCTGGGGCAATGATGTCTCGACATGGGGTTTTCAAACACCCGTCAGACCGACAGGTCGAAAATATGTATAACTCGCTGTTTTTACAGAAAATTTAACTAATTACTGTGCCAAAAGAAATTGCGAACAGAACAAAGTCTGAAAAATCGATAGTACGAGGATGTCAAAGCCCAAGGCATGTTTTTACCATCGTCTATCGTCCATCGTCCATCGTCAACCTTCTATTTTATTCAAATATGCGACGAGAAACCTGGTGCGCGTTTATAAAATCCCAATCGTAGGTAACGCCCAGGCCAGGGCCTGTGGGCACGGGCACACAGCCGTCGGAGGCGAGATCTTCGGGCTGATCGGAATATCCGCAGGTGTAAACGGGCGGGATAACATTGGGCATGCCGGGGCCCATGAGGGCCATTTCATACATGTGGGTGTTGCGAATGGCACTCATACAGGCGCGGTGGGCCGGGCCGCAGGCGTGGAGCTGAATATCCAGACCGAGGGCTTCGCAAAAGTGGGCAATTTTCATCACGCCGGTAATGCCCATGTCGTATTCGGGATCGGCGTGGATCATGTCGCAGCCGCCTTTGATGAGGAAGTCGGCTTTTTGTTCTAAACCGCGCACATGTTCGCTGACGAGCAATGGCGTGGCAATTTTCTCGCGCAGGCGCTGGTGGCCAAAAGCGGATACAGCGGCATCGCGGTAGGGATCTTCATACCAGAAGTAGTTGGCTTCATCACATGCTTTTCCCAGAATGAGAGCGTCGTTCCAGGTGCGCAACTGGCAGGCGGGATCGACCATGAGTTTCCACTGATCGCCAACGCGTTTGCGCACCCCTATTACATTTTGAACTTCGCGGGTGATGTCGCCATTGTTCCAGCCGTGAATTTTGAACCCTGCAAAACCGCGTTCTTTACAAGCCTGGGCAAAATCGGCAAAGGCTTCGGGTGAACACAATCCGCCAGATGATTCTTGACCGTGATAGGTGCTGGCATAAGTGGGTAGGCGGTCGCGAAAACCTCCGAGCAAGGTGGCGACAGAGGCGTTATATGTTTTACCCACGAGATCCCAAAGCGCAATATCGAGCGAGCCGTGGCCCATGTGATCATAGGCGCGCAGTTCGCGTTTGAGGTCATCGTAAATTTGTTCGCGGTGGTCGCTGTTTCGCCCAATGAGCATGGGAGCCAGCATCGTGGCCTGCGCATGAGATGACGGTGTGCCCACCCAGTGGGTCACGTATTCACCTGTGAGGCCATTTGCATAAATGCGCACCGCATATCGGCGCGAGGTGAAGGTGTTGCCTTTGACGTAGGCCATGTTGCCCACACCTGCGGCAGCCTGTTCAAGGCCGATGTTATGAACGTCAAAGGTGAATTCGGTAATTTCGACACGTGTGATGGCGGGCATGATTTCTCCAGTGAGAATTAGTGATTGTTATCTGGCAAATTGGTGTAAGGCGCGTGTTCATACCGGCAAGGTGTTTCGACTATGCGAGGATCGTTTTGTTCGCGTAAAATGGCCATGAGTTTGTCGCAGAGTTCTTGTTTGACCGCGCCAAATGCGGGATCGCTGGCAACATTGTTCATATAGTGCGGATCGTTTTTCAGATCGTAGAGTTCTTCTTGCGGGCGTTTGCCAAATCCGAGATCAAAAGCGCGTTGCACCTGTTCTTCTGCGCGGTGGTGAATCATCCAGGCTTTGGTGGGGCTGGCGTCCATATCGGGATAGGCCGCATAGGTGTTTTCGCTCAGGTCTTCATAAGAAGGGGCTTCGGTTTTAAAATCATCGAGCCCTTTGGGATCACCCATGGGCCAGCGGTCGGGGGCAAAGTTGTGAATGTAGAGGAAGTCAGCGGTGCGAATGGCGCGTTGTGGATAGGGCAAATTGCCTTCGCGCGACCATGACACATGGCGTTCGCGCCCGGTGATCACAAAGGTGCGGTCGGGTTCAACCTGGCCGTTTTTTTTGCTTTCGAGCAAAGGCAAAAGGCTTTTGGCCGTCATGGTGTCTGGAATAGGCACATGGGCCGCATCGAGGAAGGTGGGGCTTAAGTCCATGAGGTTGACAAAGTCGTGGACAACACGACCCGGTGGAATGCGATTGGGCAGTCGTGCGGCCAGCGCAACTTCGCAGCCGATGTCGTAGAGGTTGCATTTGCCGCGCGGAAAACCGGGTATGCCGTGATCGCCGCTGACGACGACAAACGTGTTGTCGAGTTCGCCGATTTCTTCGAGGCGTTTTAACAGAACGCCCAGTCCGGCATCAAAAGCGAGGCATTCTCCGAGATAATCACACACGTCTTCGCGAATGTCATCTACGTCGGGCAAAAAGGCGGGCAGGCGACCTTTGAGGTCGTCGGGGTTGAGATGCCAGAGATTTTTGCCTGAGCCGCGTTTCCATTTTCGGTGGGTGTTGGTGGGCCCCCACCAGTAACAGAAGGGTTTGTCTGTTGGACGGGCATTGAGGAAGTCATTAAAGTTCTGGCGGGTTTCATCAAGGAGCAATTCTTTGGCGGCTTCAACGCCGATTTCAGCGGCTTTGTCGGTGGCGTGAAATGAGAAGCGGCCAAATTTTGTTCCGGCATTTTCATATCGGGTGCGGTTGGCGCCATAGGGTGCGTTTTGGGTTTTGCCGGGCGACCAGACTTTGTAGGTGTAGCCGATGTGGTAGCCCGCTTTTTCAAGTTCGAGCGGATACGTGGGGATGGTTTCGTCCCAGATGGCACCGTGCAAAATCGCGCCCAATCCCGTTTGCCAAAAATATTGGCCCGACAGAATGGAACTGCGGCAAGGAGTACAGCTTGGAGCAGGCACGTAGGCATTGGTAAAGAGCACCCCTTCGCGGGCCACGCGGTCAAAGTTGGGTGTATCAACGAGGGCGTTGAGCGAGTGGGGACCTTCGTGTGCGCTGTATGCACTGGCATAACGGCCCCAGTCGTCGGCAAAGGCAAAAACGATATTGGGTTTTTTCATGGGATTCCTTTATACAAGGCGGTAGCTGACAAAAGCCACACGGGTGCTGTCGGGTGACCACGACGGCACGTTGATCGTCCCTTGGCCACCAAAGAGGGTAGCAACCACTTTGGGTTTGGCGTCTTTTTGATTGAGAGGCATCAGGCGCAGGCAGACATTTTTGTTGGCCGGATGGCCGGATACGGTTTTGTCGTAGGAAAGAAAGACGAGCCATTTGCCGTTGGGGGACGGGTGCGGAAACCAGTCGGCATAGTCGGTGTCGGTGGTGACCTGCTCTTGTTGTGACCCGTCGGGTTTCATGCACCATATTTTCATAAGGCCGGTGCGTTCTGCATTCCAGTAGATGTGTTGGCCATCGGGGGAATAATCACAACCGTCATTGTGGCTGCTGGTGTGGGTAAGCTGCGTTTCTGCACCACCTGTAACGGGAATGGTGAAGATGTTGTACTGGTTGTTGCGCCTGGCACAGTAGGCCAATGTGTTGCCATCGGGCGACCAGCCGTGCCAGTAGGACGGGGCTTCGGGTGTGATGAGGCGCGGCATGCCACCCTGTGCGGGCACGATGTAAATTTGTGAGCCTTTGTCGGTGCTGGAACTGATGGCCAGCCATTTGCCGTCGGGTGAGAGGCCGTGGTCGTTGTTGCATCGGGTGGCGTTTCCCGTGTCGAGTTTTTGCGGTTCGCCGCCTGCAGCGGGCAAGGTGTAGATCAAACCACCCTGGTTGATGATGAGGGTTTTGCCGTTGGGCGACCAGTTGGGGGCTTCAAATTTTTGCATGGCGCGATAAACACAGGTGCGTTCACCGGTTGTGATGTTGAGAATTTCGAGAATGGATTCTATTTTTTCGTCTGCAGTTGGCATGGCCGGGTCTCTTTTGTAATTGAAGTAATTTATTGAAAAATATGAATATCTAAAAAAGACGCCCTTGCGATCAAAGATAAAATGAACTATATTCTTGTTGAAATTCAACAAATTTCATCGCAGAGGAATTTTGTTTTAAAGTCAGCTTTTCATTGAGCCAGAGGGAATCATGAACTACAAAGGAATTATCACCATTGAGCCAGAAAAGCGAGGCGGAAAACCCTGCATCAGAGGTATGAGAATTACAGTATATGATGTACTTGACTACCTTGCCTCGGGTATGACACATCGAGAAATTCTCGAAGAATTTCCGTATTTGACTCAAGAAGATATTTTGGCTTGCTTAAGTTATGCGGCTGATCGAGAGCGTACAACAATGGTCATTGAGAAATGAAGTTTCTATTTGACCAGAATTTACCTCCCCGATTAGTGACTTCACTTGCAGATCTGTATCCCAATTCCAACCATGTGTTCAAATTGGAACTCGATCAAACTTCAGACAAAGGGATTCGAGAATTTGCACTTCAAAATGAATTTACAATTGTCACCAAAGATGCAGATTTTGGCGATTTAAATGTCTTGCTGGGTTTTCCGCCAAAAGTGATTTGGATACGTAGAGGAAATTGCTCCGTGCGAGATATTGAAAATCTACTGAGAGAAGAGTTCAACTCAATACTCGCTCACCATGATAATCCAGAATCAGGTTTGCTTGTTTTATTTTGAACTCGACATCAAAAAAACCAGAAGACATATCTGTTTATCTGCGGCCTCGGAATAGGCCGCTATTTTTTTGCGCACGCTTGCACATAATTGTGAATCGCCCATTCGCCTATTACATTTCCGCCAGTTCCCATTTTTCGCCGAAGAAATCACAGGCCACAACCCCAGCGGGGATGCGTTCTTTTGCAGGAACAGAAATATCAATAATTGCCCAATCGGGCAGTTTGGGCGTTTGATTGGCATTGCTTTGCGAGCCGTTCTGGGCAAACGTGAATCCGCTGTTGATGACGATGTAACATTTGGGGTTGAGCGGATTGGGATAGATCAGAACCGGCACGTGTTTGTCTGTGGAGAATTTTCGATTGCCAACGGTGATGGTGTTTTTATCCCATTGGATGGGCAATTGGCCCGCGATTTTTTTGAAGATGGCATTGTTTTCGGGATCACCCCAGAGAATGAGATTGTGATTCTGGATGTCTTCTCTGGTTATTGTTGCATCTGTTTTGACACGCGGTTGACCGCGAAACTGCATGTTCCACTGGTAAATGGCGTTGTTTTGTTCAGCGGCAATCCAGTTGGCGATGTCTGGAGAGGTGCCCGTTTTGCCGGTTGGTGTGACCATCAGAAAGCTGTCTAAAAAGGCATCGTCGATGGGGCCTTGCAGACCGTGGGTTTTGCGCAGGATCTGGTCGGGTTTGGCAACCGATTGCCAGTTGGCATGTGTTTGTGCAAAATGCACGTTGCCGATGGTTTGAGAAATGGATTGTTCTTTGCCGTCGATGATGATTGTTGGGTTTTTGCTGTGGTCTAATGGACAAAAATCCAGATCGATTGTGAAGGCCGCGACATTCTGGGTTTTAATTGTGACGGTGTTTGGGCCAATCACATCGGCATCTATTCGCGCGCGTTCCCAGTGTTTTTGCAGGCTGTCCAAACACACCCAGTGCATGTGGTTGTACCGCAGCGTGAATGTGGTGAACCGGATTTTTTGAGGGCTGCGATTGCGGCCTTTGGCAACGATTTTTTCCAGTTCGTTTTCAATTTCAACAATGGAATCGGGATGGAATTTGTGCTCCACACCGGGGCCGATGATATGGGGCATGTCGAGGCCCTCTTTTTTCATATACTCGGCCATCATGTCGGCGGCCTGTTTCTGTTTGTCGTTTTCACCGCTGTAAGCGATGATGGGGCACTGGTGCAAATTGGCGGCATATTCAACGGCATCATAGAGCCGCCAGAGTTTTTGTTCCCACGGGGCGGGAGGTGGATTTTTTGCAAAAGCATTTTGATAAACAGGCGTTTCGGCAAATCCGGCACCCGGTGTGGCGGCCACCCAGACATCTGTATAATGCACGGCCTGATGCCATGTGGCCGCACCGCCCATTGAAAATCCGCGCACGGCAATGCGGTCTTCGTCAATGTTGTAGTGTTGTTTGGCGTGGTCTATGGCTTCAAAAGTGTCGATTTCTCCGGCAAATTTCATGGCGTTGCAATAGCGCCCGTAGGTGTGCAATACAAAGGTGTCTTTGGGGGTGAATTGGCCGGGTTTGGTCTGGCGTTCGTTGATGAAGCGCAGTTCGCTGAGTTTGTTGTTGCGGCCATGATGCCAGATGTGGAGGCGGTATTTTTGATTGCTGCCTGGATCAAATGAATCGGGTGCAACCAGTCCGTAGGGTTGGATCGAATCATCGAGTTTGGAGCGGTAGCCGCGCACGACGAGGCCTTTTGATTTTGTCCATGGGGTTTGCCCCTGTTTCAGTTGGGTGGCGCGTTCTTTTCCCTGATCAAGCAACGTTTCGGCAATTTGAATGTCGCCTTGTTCAAAAAAGATGTCCTGTTCCAGTGCGTAGTGAACGGCATTGTAATAGATTTTGACATCGGGAATAAGGGCCAGCATTCGGGTATCTGTGGAAAAGGATGTGTACAGATCGCGAATGTGTTGTCCCAATTGTGCAATGCCTGCTGTTAATGCCTGGCGTTTTTCTTCAGGAACATCGATCCCTTTATCTGGCACAATGCGCTGGGGCATATCTATGTTTGTCATGAATTCCAACCGTCCTTTATTGAATCTGTGGATGAATGGGAAAATTTGCCCGTGCAAGATAATAGGCTATGTTGTCAGGAAAAAGAAAAATCACCCCTGCCTTTAGGCGACCACGAGGAAGAGGTGCGAATTAAAAAAATGGCCTGAAATTTGGCCTGCTGATGAGGGGTGAAAAGGCCCACGGAATGGATGAGAGAATGAGCAACAGTCCAACGGTAAACCAGATGGCTATGGTTTTGAATTTTTCTTTGTCTGTGGTTTTGCATT
>CAXNEV010000088.1:0-9964 GCA_964200925.1 Candidatus Latescibacterota bacterium
TATTATGGATTCGCGCGGTCAGGGGGGCAATACCGGGCAAGTTTTGACCACGAGCCACGGGGGACAACGCGGGTTTATTACACACGGCATTTTGAGCCGCGACGAATATTATTTTAAAAATTTTTATCTGGATACCCTTCGCGCGGTTGACGTGGTGCGGGCAAGAGCGGAAGTGGATGAAAATCGCATTGCCGCCATTGGGGGCAGTCAGGGCGGGGCGTTAACGATTGCCTGTGCGGCCCTGTCGCCTCATGTCAAAGCTATGGCTCCCGATGTGCCGTGGTTGTCGCATTTTCGTCGGTCAATTGATCTGGCTGTGGGGCCTTATGAAGAGATCACCGATTTTATGCGCCGTTTTCCTGAATGCATAGACGATGCTTTTGCAACCCTTTCCTATTTTGACAATATGAATCTGGTCAGCCGTGTGAAGGTGTTGCATGCCTATTATTCGGTGGGATTGTGGGATGACATTTGCCCGGCATCAACGGTGTATGCGTCTTACAACTGGCTGCCCTCGTCTGTGAATAAGGCGATAGAGGTGTATCCGTATAACAAACACGAAGGCGGAGGCAATTTGCACCAGCATCGCAAGTTGAAATGGTTGCGAAAAGTGTTGGGGTAAAACAAAGTAAAGATAAGTTCTTGAGCAGAAATCATGGAATGAATCAGCACCTTATGTAACGTGCGTATGGGCTGACAATTCCCCCTGAAGTACCTCTTTAAAAACTTATCTTTTATCACATTTTTATGCTTTCGGCGAGATACTTTCTTTCAACAGCTAAAGAAAGTATCCAAAGAAAGCCGCCCTTCAAGTGCCAGGGAGGCTAATTTTCCGCGAATATCCCCACAGGATGTACCCGATCAAATAGCCTGTCAAGGCTGGTGATGTTTCACAATATGTTGCGAAACGGAATGGCGCGGAAAATCGGTAGACGGTCTTTTTGAATGGGTTTTTAAAAAGTCACAACTTTTTGCACTTGAGTGCTTAAAAGGTAAAAGCGCTTCGATTTTGCAATCGAGGCGCTTTTGTGTTCCCTTCAGGCTGGGCTGGCATCGATGATTGTTTTGCTGGTGCCCGCTTCAAATTGTTTAAAATTTTTCTTGAACAAATTGGCCAAATGTTTGGCGCGGGTGGTATAGGCTGTGGCATTTGACCAGGTGTTTTGAGGGTTGAGAATGCGATTGGGCACATCGGGGCAAGTTGTGGGCATCTGCAATCCGAAAATGGGATCGGTTTCGTAATTGGCCTGTGTCAATGCACCAGTGTGAATGGCGTCGATGATGGCCCGCGTATTGGTCAGCGTGATGCGTTTGCCCACCCCATATCCCCCGCCAGACCAGCCCGTGTTGACCAGCCAAACGTGGGCTTTGTGTTGGCGAATTTTTTCGGCGAGCATTTCGGCGTATTTGTTTGGATGCAAAACGAGAAATGGCGCGCCAAAACAGGCAGAAAAAGACGCTTGAGGCTCGGTAATGCCGACTTCGGTGCCGGCCACTTTGGCCGTATAACCGCTGATAAAATGATACATGGCCTGATCGGGTGTGAGTTTGCTCACCGGAGGCAAAACGCCAAATGCATCACAGGTGAGAAAGATGATATTTTGAGGGTGCCCACTCACACAGGGAATCAATGCGTTGGGAATGTATTCGATGGGATAGGCCGCGCGTGTGTTTTCTGTGATGCTGCCATCGTCGTAATTGACGATGCGCGATTGAGGGTCGTAAACGACATTTTCAAGCACGGTTCCAAATCGGATGGCGCTGAAAATTTCGGGTTCGCGCGCGGCAGACAGGTTGATGCATTTGGCGTAACAGCCGCCTTCAAAATTGAAGATGCCATTGTCGCTCCAGCCGTGTTCATCATCGCCAACAAGACGGCGGTGCGGATCGGCCGACAGCGTGGTTTTGCCTGTGCCGGAAAGTCCAAAAAACAGGGCTGTATCTCCTGCGATACCCACATTGGCTGAACAATGCATGGACAGGATGCCCTGTTTGGGCAGCAGGTAGTTTAAAATGGTGAAAATACCCTTTTTCATTTCGCCGGCATACTCGGTGCCCAATATGATCATTTCGCGGTGTTCAAAGCTCAAGTCGATGCTGGTGGCGGATGTCATTTCGGATGTGTAGCGATTGGCTGGAAAACGCCCGGCATTGATGATGACATAGTCGGGTTCGCCAAAATTTTCGAGTTCGTCGCGAGTGGGGCGGATGAGCATGTTGTGCATAAACATGGCATGCTAGGCACGGGCACAGATCACGCGCACTTTGATGCGATATTGCGGATCCCAACCTGCAAACCCATCCACAATATAAATGCGATTGCACACATTGAGATAATCTGCGGCGCGTTCTCGATTGATGAGAAATATTTGTTCATCCAACTTGATGTTGACCGATCCCCACCAGATGTCGTTTGCACTATCGGAATGCAGGACGATGCGTTTGTCACCGGGGCTGCGCCCTGTTTTGGCCCCCGAACGAACAGCCAGAGCACCCACACTGGTAATGGCCGACCCTTTTTCATTGGTTAAGGCCTCTTCGTAGAGTTTGGCTAGTGAGCAATTGCGCAGCACATTTTCGTTCAGGATGCGGTATTTTTCAAGATTTAAACCGGGCATTGTATCAAACTCCTGTTGGGTTTTTTAAATCATATTTGAACGATAACCAAATATACCGAAATTGGGAGATGTTATACAAGTTTGAAGATGATACATTTCTGTGATATTTGCAAATGGGTTTTTGACCACAAAAAACACTTCCCATCTTAAAAAAATTGTATTTATATTGCTGTCGAGAAATTTTCAGGAATTTTTAGGGGGAACAATGAAAATTCAATTTTGTGGCGGTGCGCGAACGGTAACGGGGTCACAACACCTGCTGATGGTCAATGGCCATCGCATTTTGTTGGAATGCGGCCTGTTTCAGGGCCGTCGAAGTGATACGTACGAACGCAATTTCAATTTTTGTTTTGATCCAGCATCCATCAACGCCATGATATTATCTCATGCGCATATTGATCACAGCGGCCATATTCCCAATTTTGTCAAAAACGGTTTTAAGGGCCCCATTTATGCAACGGCAGCCACTGTCGATTTGTGCCAGATAATGTTGCGCGACTCAGCCTATTTGCAGGAACGAGACGTGGAATGGGCCAATAAAATTCGCCGAAAACGAGGCGAAGATCTTGTGGAACCTCTTTATACCATTGAAGAAGCCGAAGTAGCCATGCATTCTTTTGTGGGCGTACAATACGGCCATTCCACTCGAATCTGCGAAGGGGTGGATGCCACCTTTCGCGAAGCTGGTCATATTTTGGGGTCTGCGGGCATTTTGTTGAACATAAAAGAAAATGGCCGGTCTTTGCGTGTGGGGTTTTCGGGAGATATTGGCCGAACAGCCGTTCCGATTATTCGCGATCCCGATATTTTGCGCGATCTGGATGTGCTGATCATGGAAAGCACGTATGGAGATCGGTTGCACAGTTCACGAGAGGATGTGGAAGAAGAACTGGCCAGCATCATTCGCGATGTGGCCCGCGGGGGTGGCAAAATTATCATTCCGGCTTTTGCTGTGGGGCGCACACAGGTTATTGTGTATATGCTGCACAAATTGTTCGATCAAAACCGCATTCCAGATATGCCTATATTTGTCGATAGCCCGCTGGCTACGGCTGCAACGCAGGTTTTTCGGTCGCACCCTGAGTGTTTTGATCGCGAAACGTATCGGGTGTTTTTGCAGGATCGCGACGACCCTTTTGGATTTGGCCGTTTGAAATATGTGGGTGGTGTTGAAGATTCCAAAGATTTAAATGATTTAAAATATCCGCATATTATTATTTCGGCTTCGGGTATGGCCGAAGGTGGGCGTATTTTGCACCATTTGCGCAACAATATTGGAGATTCGCGTTCTCTGGTGTTGTTTGTGGGGTATGCGGCTGAAAACACATTGGCCCGTCGGATTATGGATGGAAACAAAACCGTAAAAATTTTCGGGGAGGAATTTTCTGTACGTTGTAAGGTAAAAACCATGGATGCATTCAGCGGACATGCAGACCGCGATGAACTGCTCAATTATGTGGCGTTTTCACCGCCAGAAAAACTCAAACATATTTTTCTGGTTCACGGAGAAGCCGATCAGGCATTGCCGTTGCGCGATGCCTTAAAATCTCGAGGTTATGCCCAGGTGGACTATCCTGCACCGCGAGAAATTTTCGAACTATAAACAAAAAGGAAAACAAATGGCAAAGGATGAACGTATTCGCGTGGGAATTTTGGGACAGGGGCGCAGTGGTCGCAATATTCATGCCGCATGGCTGTCCAAATCATCTAAAAAGTACCAAATTGTGGCGGTGTCAGACATTTTAAAAGATCGCCGGGATCGGGCCGAAGCGGAATATGGGTGTGATGTTTATGCCGATTATCGCGATTTGTTGGTGCGTACAGATATCGAACTGGTGGTCAATTCTCTTCCGAGCCATTTGCATCCACAAGGCACTCTGGATGGGTTAAAAGCCGGGCATCACATGGTTTGTGAAAAACCCCTGGCTCCTACGGTTAAAGATTTGAAAAAAATGATTGCGGCCTCCAAAAGTTCCGGGCGCATTTTTGCACCCTTTCAGCAGTCGCGATATGCGCCGCATTTTCAGCAAATTTTAAAAGTGATCGATTCGGGCGTGCTGGGACGCATTGTGATGGCCAAAATTGCGTACAATGGGTTTGCGCGGCGCTGGGACTGGCAAACGCTGCAGGAGTTTTCGGCCGGCAATCTTTACAACACAGGGCCACACCCGATGGATCATGCCATGTGCTTGATGGGTTTTAAAACGCCAAAGGTATTGTGTGTGATGGATCGCGCCAATTCTTTTGGCGATGCCGAAGATCATGTCAAAATTATTTTGACACACAAAAATGCGCCAACCATCGACGTCGAAATCTCCTCATGCTGTGCCTATGCCAACGATATGTACCAATTGTATGGCACACAAGGCGGGTTAACAGGCGGGCCGGGCGGTTTGAAGTGGCGGTATTTTGAACCCAAAAAAGCACCCAAACAAACATTGATTCGCACGCCATTGCCCGGGCCGAGTTATTGCCGTGAAGAGTTGCCCCTGATCGAAAAAACCTGGGCCCCTACCGAAGCGCAAAAAGACAGTTTTTCGATCATGTCCAAACAATTTTACGACCATATTTACAAAGTCATTCGCGAAGGTGCGCCTTTGTTTATCACGCCAGAGCAGGTGTTGCCACAAATTGCGACCATTGAGGAATGCCATCGGCAAAATCCCATGAAAAAATTAAAAACACAAGGTTGGGCAAAGGGAAATTAAACGCTATTGCCCCAATCACCATCCAATATCGCGAGGTTTGTGATGACTCGAAACCAATTGCGCGTGGCTGCATGTCAGTTACAGGCCGATGAAGACATAGAAAGAAATACGCGAAAAATTGTTGAACGGTTACGCACCTGTGCGCGTGACAAGGTCGACGTGGCAGCCTTTCATGAAGGAGTGCTTTACGGGTATTCGTGCCGGCCTGAATTCTGGAACAGATTTGATCAGTCGCGAATCGAAAAAGCCGAACGCCGCATAATTCGCACCTGCAAAGACCGCGGCATTGGTGCGGTTGTGGGGTCCACACACGTTGAAAATGACGTGCGGTATAACAGCCTGCTGGTGATCAACCGCGATGGCCAAGTGCTGGGGCGGTATGGCAAAATTCATTTGGCGGGTGAAAAGTGGTGTGAACCCTCTCAGCAATTGCCCATTTTTAAGCTGTGTGGCGTGTCTTGCTGTTTTATTATTTGCCACGATGTGCGTTATCCCGAACTGGTTCGACTGCCGTCTGCTGCCGGGGCGCAGGTGTGTTTTTTTTGCAGTTGTGAAAGCCCCGTGACAGCCGAACACAAATTGTCGGCCTATCGGGCGATGCCCATCAGCCGTGCCACCGAAAACAGCATTTATGTGGTGATGACCAATGCTCCGGCCGATGCGAACAATATGAATCGGTCGGGTGCATCACATGGGCAATCAAAAATTATTCATCCCGATGGCAATGTGATCAAAGAAGCGGGTATCTTTGCGGAAGAAACGCTCATTTGTGATCTCGATTTAACTGCTGCCACACGCGGCATTGCGCTGCGGGCATTAAACGATGTTACATGTTTGACGGGCTGGATGCACGATGGGTTATCCATAGTGAAAGCATCAACGTTTCAGAGCAATGGCCGGGTATCAAAGAAGGTTGGCTTGAAAAAATGACGACAGATGTCGGATCCCATGTTTGTTTCAGGTGGCCTATCGGGTGAAGTTCGTCGTGACTTTGTGATGAGATATTGGTATCATGTATCGCATGCCGAATCATCAACTATTGGACCTGTCCGTCGCGGACCCCAAAGGGTGGCTCGGGTCAATAACCCCCGGGAGGAATGTATATGGCAAAACAGGTGCTTGCAAAACCTCAGCTTAAAATGATGGCTGCCGACTGGTCGCTGCGTGGGTATCCTTCAGAAAAACAGCCCTGGCCCCTGGCAGTAAAAGTGCAAAAAGTAAAAGAAGCCGGGTTTGACGGCATGGCGGCAGGACCCAATGCCGAGTTGGCTGCCGAGTTGCAAAAACATGGCATGGAAATGGTGGGGGGCATTGATATTGGCAGCAAAAAAGAAGCAGAAGACAAGTTGAAGGCCTTTGCCGATATCGGGGTGGTGCATATCAATGTGCAGTTGTGCGATCATGATTCATCGACCAAAGACGCATTGAAGGTTGCCAGACGGGTGGTAAAAGTGGGTGAAGCACTCGGGGTTAAACCGGCCATTGAGGTTCACCGAGACACATGTACGGAAACCCCTGAAAAGGCTTTTGCGCTGGCGCTGGCCTACGAAAAAAAATACGACAAAAAATTGCTCATGAATTTTGACCATTCCCATCCTGCCATTATCAAACAAATTCGCCCCACCGAGTACTGGGCAAGGCTTTCGGAGCGCACCGATTTGCTGCAAATGCACGAGTTGATTCACTTTCGCCCGTTTACCGGAAGCCATTGTCAAACGCCCGTAACAGATGGCAAGGGCAAACTCGATCGCGATTTTAAAGTATGGCTCACCAATTACCTCGAACCGGCACTGTCTGCATGGTTACAAGGGGCTGAGCCGGGCAAAATGCTGTATGCTGTTCCAGAACTGGGCCCTCAGGGATCGGGTTATGCACTTGCGTGTTTTCCCGATATCTGGAAAGATGCCATTCGTGAAAAAGATGAAATTGTCAAAATATGGCGTCGTTTGTTGAAAAACTGGAAATCATAGACGCGTGTGTTTCATTTTTTACAGGGGTGTTTATGGCCGATCATGAACGCCCCTGTTTATGGAAGGACCTGGGCATGTCACAACTCAACGGCCAGATTTTGATGGGTTCCATTTTGCTCGATGTCAACCGGTGGGGAAATCCCAAAAAGCCCACATATCGGGTGAGCCAATGGGTGGATCGGTTTCTTAAAGCCGGGTTTGATGGTTTGGAGTTGTGGGAATACCATGCCACCCTGTGTTCAGATGAAGAACGCCGAGTTCTGATTGCATCGGATTTTCTGGCGACCATCTACAATACCTATTGCGATTTTGATGATGCTTCTGCTTTGGCCCGACAGCAGGTTGCCAAAATGATTGACGCCTTTGGTTCGGTTGGCGTAAAGTTTAATGTGGGCAAAGAGGCATCTGAGCGCGACATTTATTTAAAAAATTTGCGGATATGGCGCGAGATGGTGCCTGCTTCTTGCACCTTGATGTGCGAGTGCCATCCTGGCACAATTGTGGAAGAACCCGAAGCGGCCCGGAAGTTTTTTGACGATTTGGATGTGGATGGTTGGGAAGTGATGGTGCATTGTTTTCTGTCGGATATGGGTTTGTTGAAACGGTGGTTTGACCAGTTTGGCCCCAAAGTGACCCATGCACATGTGCAGTTGCGCGATGAAAACCGCGATGTGCAATTGCTCAAAGACCATCCTGTTCGTGTCAAAGAAGCATTAAATGTGATGTACAATGCCGGATTTTCCGGTTCTTTTACCATCGAGTTTGCAAAAGGTACGCGCAAATCGGGTGAAAATATCGACGATTTGTGGTCGGCGGCTGTTGAAGATCTCGCTTTGTTGCGGGCTCAATTGCCCTGAGGCGAATCAGCGAATCAGCGAATCAGCGAATCAGCGAATCGGCGAATCAGCGAATCAGCGAATCGCCCATTCGCCCATTCGCCCATTCGCCCATTCGCCCATTCGCCCATTCGTCTATTCGTCTATTCGCTTGATGTTCGTAACCGAAAAGTAATTTATAGACAGACCCTAAGTTACCCTTTTTGCAAATCATTCATAATTTCATAGACACTTCGTTTGATACCATTCCTTATTCTGGGCCTCTTATGGCAGAGATGTTATTTCCTTTTCGAGAAGGTGTCCGGTGGGGGTTTAAAAACGCCCAGGGGCATGTGGTCATTAAACCGCAATATGACAGTGCGGGGAGTTTTTCTGAGGGGCTTGCTCGTGTCAAAATAAATAGCAAGTGGGGTTTTGTGAATGGCGACGGGCTTATGGCGATTGCTCCTCAATTTGATCAGGCGCGGTTTTTCCAAGGGGGGTATGCCAAAGTTCAACAAGGCCCGGTGTGGGGTTATGTGGATACCCATGGTTTTTTTGTGGAAAAATTTGAATCCGAGAGTTTTTTGAACAAAAGCGGAGATTTTATTTCGGAAAAAGACCATCGCGATTGGGAAAAACCACCCGGCACAACGGAATAATATTGGGTAGCTGCAGGAACTAATTTTTTTTGCATTTTTAAAGAAGGGGGTTTGGGATGGCGCGGAAGATCACCATTGCGCTGATAGGTGCAGGGATGTTTGGCGGGGATGTGCATGCCAGAGCATATGCCGATTTGCAACGGTGCGGCATCAGCGGCAATCTGGGCCGCGTTGGACTGGATGGTTGGGCCCGCGATTTGGCCGATATCGATTTTGATCTGGTGGCTGTGGCCACGCGTTCAGAAGCATCGGCCAAACGAGCACAAGCCAATTTTCAAAAATTGACGGGCCATGCGCCAAAACCCTATTGGGGAGATGCGCCGTGGGAAAATGTGCTCAAAGATTTTCCCGATCTGGATGTGATGGCTGTGGCCACGCCCGACAATTTGCATACCCCTGTGGTGATCGCGGCATTGAACAATGGCACGCATGTGATAACAGAAAAACCCATGTGTTTGTCGGTGCATGAAGCCGATCAAATTGTCGAACTGGCAAACAAAAAGGGGCTGGTGTGTGCGGTGGATATGCACAAACGGTATGACCCGGATCATTTGCGCATTCAGCACGATATTGCAACGCGCATTGGTGAACCGCTGTATGGCTTGGCCATGCTGGAAGAACCCCTCGAAGTTTCGACCAGTACGTTTAAATGGGCCGAGCAAAGTGATCCTTTTTCTTATGTGGGGCCTCACTGGGTTGATTTGTTTTACAATTATTATCGCAGCAAACCGGTGTCGTTGACGGCGGTTGGGCAGAAAAAGCGCCTGGTTCGCGACCATATCAATGCCTATGATGCAGTGCAGGTTCGCGTGGATTTTGACAACGGCATGAGCATTTATTTTCACAACAACTGGATCAGTCCGCCCGATTTTGAAGGCAATGTGAATCAGGGGCACGAAATTGTGGGCACCGATGGCAAGGTCGAATCCGATCAGCAGTATCGCGGTTTCAGATTCTGGAACAACGGCGGGGGCAGCCGCACATCGAATAATCATTTTACCCGAGATATCCCACGGCCCGATGGGTCTCAAGCTTATATTGGATATGGGATCGACAGCATTACGGTTGCCATGGTGGGCATTTGTCGGGTCAAGTTTTTGGGCGAATCGGTTGAATCGGTCAAATCGATTTATCCCACGGCCGAAGATGGGCGCATTACGGCAGCCATTGTGGATGCGGCGCGTGTGGTGC
>CAXNEV010000089.1:0-9941 GCA_964200925.1 Candidatus Latescibacterota bacterium
AAAAAAACGATTGTCTCGCGCCGCTGCTCCTCGGTCCAATAATCGGAATGCTCAACACAATCCCAAACCTGAATATAGGTTGGCATCCAGAATTCCAGCCCGCCATAGAACTGATCATCGCCAATGGCCGTGAAATCCCGATGGGCCAGCAGGTGCGCATGAAAGTGTTGCAAATAGGTTTTGCATCCGCTCAGGATGTAGTGCTGAGCGGCGTGAATAGCTGCGTAAATTTCGCGCCACATGTGGCCTGTGCGCATTCGAATCAACACGTCGTCACGCAGGCGCTGAAAGGCGTCATCGTCGAGATGTTCCGGTAGCTGTGTGACGATATCCAGATCGGAATCGACCAGGATACAAGGGTGCCATTGCGGTACTCCGAGCCGGGCCACCTCCACAACAAAACGCGCCACCCCGCGGCGCAGGCCTTCGTGTGAACTGGCACCGATGATCAGCACATTGCGCCCCGCTCCCAGGGGATCGTACACGTGTTGTATGACATATCCACTGCCACCAGGATAGGCCGCATCCACAAAGGTATGCCCCAGGGCGTAAAGCCACAAAATTTCGGGATTTGTCAGAATATTGCCAAGCAGGATGACCGTGCGGCGAGTATATTCGGTTTGATCGATCTGCGCCGAGGAAGCAGACACTGCCGAATTGCCCTGAAATGCCTGCAGTGCAGAGATCACTTGCTCGGCCAGACAGGGGCCATCGAAGTCGATATCCGGGTACACCACCAGCGGTGCATGATTGCCCGCCCCGAATAATTCAATGTTTTTTGGTTCAGAAACCCGAGGCGGAAGGTCTCCGCCTGTGCCAGATGATTGGCCCAAGGCTGTTAATGGCAAACTGGTCATGGCATGTTTTTGAGCATGATGTCTGGGTTGGACACATTGCCCTGCCGACAGGCAGGGATGACCGGAAACATATGATGCCTCCGCTTCTATAACATTTCAGATAACAAACTTGATTCCTCGACGATAAACAATGAATGAGGGTTAAAGTCTTGGTTTTACCATCGTCAATCGTCAGTTTTTTACATATTATCTGAATATCTATGATGTCAACATTTGCAAAACAGTTAAGGGTTCTTCTGTAAATAAATTTTCGGTTTTGCGAATCTCCCATTCGCCTGATGTTCATAACCAAAAATCAATCTATATACAGACCTTAAACACCCACTTCAACAGGCTGATAAGAGGGGCTGTTTTGAAGGCGGCGCTGCCAGTCGGTTTGACCGGGTTCGGGAACACCGAGAAGCTGGCGGAGATTGTGCGTGGATAATATTTTTTCCTGAATGGCAGGTGAAAAATCTTCAACTTGAAACTGGGTCTTCATCCATGCATGGATATAAGACGATTCGATCACCTTGCGAGGCATATTGCTTTTGTTGTGGAACCGGGCATGCCAGGTGTAACCGTTCATCAGCACGGCATCACCCGGCTGGGCGATCATTTTGACGTGATGGGGCATGTCTTCGTGGGCCTGGATATCGGGCAAAGGGTGGCCCAGATCATAGCGGTGACTGCCGGGCACACAGGCCAAACAGGCACCGTTTTCGGGTACGGCTTCAAGATAAACAAAAAGTTTGGTCATAATGATGCTGTCGGGCAAATAAACGCCTTTCATATGAGAAAGATCGCAGTGCCAGCCCGAACCCGAATCGGAAAAAGGCCTGACAATACCGCCCTGCATGTAGCGCAACTGAATATCATCACCCACAATGGCCTGAATGATGGGCAACCAGGCCGGGTGATCAACGAGGTTTAAAAAACATTCGTCCTGATTCAGGAGGTTTTTGAGGGCTTTGTTTTCATCAGCCTTCTGGAATGCGTTTTGAATGCGTTGAAGTTCATCCCCTTTCAGAGCCTCTGGTATAAAAACATATCCCTGTGTATCATAGGCATTTCTGGCCTGCTGTGGTGTCATACCCTTCTCCATTATTTATTGGGTTCATGGCCTCTGCCAACAACGGTGAGCGGAGAAAATCGGCGAGCTGGAAGGCCATTGGAGGGTGAATACCCTTCAAGCTGTCCAGACCAGTATCGCGAAGCATGGGTCACGTCGCGCAAAGCAAAAAGCTGGCTGAGATTGGGCGAGGCCCCGATATAGTCAATTGCATGCTGAGACAATTTGGGCAATGCATGGCGCATCCAGCAATGCACATAGGTGAGATCTAAAAATCGCTGGGAAACATCACTCAGGTTGCGGGTGCGCGCCTGATAGAGGTTGCCATGTAAAATGGCAACCGTTCCGGCCTGTGTGGGAAGCGCCACCGCGTGGGGCATATCCTGAATGTAAGCAATATCGGGAAAGGGAAGATCGGATTTAAACCGATGACTGCCGGGAACAACCATCAAACAGGCGCCATCTTGCAATCTCGTGTCGAGGTGGATATAGACCTGAACACAGAGGGTGGACAGGGCATGGTGTACACCCTGAAGACCGGCCACTTCCCGATGCCATCCTCTGCCAGACCCCCTATGAGGAACTGTGAAACCAGTCAGCGATCTCAGTTGTATCTCGTCGCTAAGAATGGCATAAACAACGGGAAAAATATCGGGGTGTTCGGCAAGGTGAATAAAGATATCATCCCGGTTGGGCAGTTCCTCCAGATGATCTTTTGATTGGTCAAATGCGACCTGCAAAGAGTCGAGATCACTGTTTTTGAGATTCAACACAAGGTAGCCCTGGGCTTCAAAATCGATGCGTTGTTGATCTGTCATGGGTATTCCTCAAAGAGGGTGTGACTTGTGCTCGTAATTCACGGGGTCGTTTTACGGTAACGCATTTTTTGCTGAAAATCAAGTGAACAGATAGGAGGGGCTGAAAGTTTATTTTTGAAATTTCCGGGGGGTTTTATATCATCACAGATGCGTAAAGGTGTGGGGTTGTGCATGGGCTACCAAGATGAATTCCCGGAGGAGATTGTAACGATGGGCCAGCATTTCAAACAGGACATCAAGACAAAAAAGGAATTGTTGCTCTTGAATTGTTCAATCGATATCACGCACAGTCAAATGGAAGTGGCACTTGGAAACGGCGACTACGATGCGGTTTATTTCGATGGTCAGCACAGGCCGATTGCCGACGACAAGATCGTGGCTTTCTGCGCGCATGCGGAGGCACTTTGCATGCCTGTGCAGATGCGGTTGCCACACACGCGGTATGCGCATCTGGCTGGACGATATTGCGATTTTGGATTGTCGTCGATTATGGTGCCGGAGGTGATGACGGAAGCGACAGTGGTTGAGGCGATTGACTATTTCTATTATGGGCCGTTGGGGCGTCGCAGCTGGGGTGGGCCAACGCGTGCGGGATTGAGCCAATTTGACGACCCGCCCGATCGGTTGGCCTATGCAAAATGGTGGAACAATTACGCGGTACTCGTGTTGCAATTTGAGTCGGTTGAAGCCGTGGCCAATGCGCGAAGGCTTGCGGATCGGCCTGGCATTGATTATGTGGCGTTTGGCCCGAATGATCTGATGTTCAGTATAGAGCGCCATTCTCATTTTTCGCTGAAGACGGTTGAATCGTGTTTCAAAAATGTGGCAGAACAACTGGACGAGGTGGGGATTCCGAGGTGCCTGGCCATTGTGACCAAACCGGAAGAGCGGGATAAGTGGCGAGAACTCGGAATTGCGATTTTCTGGGAAGCGGCGAAATACTGAGATGCTGTTTTCAGGAAAATGGCGGAGACAAATTTGCACCGGATGACATCCTTCATAGATTCCGTTTACGCCATGACACCAACTATCGTCCCAGTCCATTTTTCAATCCAAACGATTTGGCCAGCATTATGGGTGGCACCGCCAGATGCATCTTAACTTTAATATCTGCATCCATCTGGAACAGGGTCATCGCCCAGTCGGGTATCAAAACCATTATCCCAAAGAGGAATGAACATGAAAGTCGTTGTATTCGGCGCAGCCGGCTGGTTAGGCCGGGCAATTCTGGACAGCCTATCAAATCACCACGAGGTGACCGCCTTTGATCAAAACCCCGACGCGTGGGTTGGGGGCAATCAGATCGACGGCATCTGGAATGGACATATCACGCACGGCGATATATCCGATTATGACACCGTGCAACGGGCAATCAACGGCATGGATGCCGTAATTCACGCCGCCGTTTATGCAAATCCAAAAGGATACCACGAGCGCGATGAACAACCATTTCTGGTTAACCTCAAAGGCTTGTGGAATGTGCTTGAATCGTCGCATCGAGAAAAAATCTGCCGGGTCATTCACATCGGATCGTGCCAGGTGGTGCATCCCTCTGGCATCTTTTTCAGCCAGGATGTGCGCAGACCCGACGGCCATCTCTATGCAATCACCAAGCGGTTGCAGGAAGAAATGTGCCGGCAATTTTACGACGCATTTGATCTGTCGCAGGTCGTCTTTCGACCATGCACCATCATCGACAGCAAAAGCGCCATGGGCAAAGGCGGGCGCAGGCTTGAACCGGGCACCTGGGATGTCAACTGGATATGCCGATACGACATCGGCAAAGCGTGCAAAGCAGCCATTGAAAAGGAAAACCTCTCTTTCGAAATTCTGCACGTTGCCGGATCTCCCAAAGCCGATGCCTATTGCAACACCGCCCACACGCGTGAGCTTCTCGGCATCACATTTACCCACACACTCGGTTGACCGATAGCAGAGATTTTAAAAAAAAAGCTTTTGTCAGCAAGGCATGATTTTCACAGATTGTTAATACATCCAATCATTTTTGATCAGGCATCAATAAAAATTGCCTGGGAGATTCAACGATGGCAAAAACCCGGCGCCCGGCGCTCAAAACAATTTATGGCCAGCCTTCCTACACCATTCAAACCCAACAGATTTCCATGTCGGTGAGCCAACATGCCGGTTGTGTGGCTCCGGTGCGCTTTTATCGGGATACAAACACACCCATAGAACCTCTTGCCATTGCCCCCTGGTGGAAAGAAAAAATGCCACCGGGCACCCCTCCTGTCATCAAAGCGCTGCGCGGAGATTTTTTCTGCATGCCTTTTGGCGGATCAAAAACAGCCTACAAAGGCATTGCCTATCCTCCACATGGAGAAACGGCAAATCGCAACTGGCAATTTCAGGATTTTGTACAAAAACAGTCGGGCAAAACACTGCACCTGTGCATGGATCTAAACCTTCAGAAAGGGCGCGTGGAAAAGGCCCTATCAATTGTCGAAGGCCAGAACGTAATCTACAGCCGACACCGCATTTCCAAACTGTCTGGTCCCATGTCGTTTTCACACCATGCAACCCTGCAATTTCCAGATCGCCCCGGTGCCGCAAAACTATCTTTTAGCCGATTCATTCACGCCGCCACATTTTATGAGCGGGTCGAAAGCCCGGATGTGGGCACCTATTCCAGTTTGAAACCCAACTCAGTGATCAAAGATCTGACAAAAGTTCCGCTGATCGATGGCACCACCACCGATCTCACACGGTATCCAAACCGCCGGGGGTATGAAGACATCGCCATGATCTGTGCCGATCCCACCCTCGAATTGGCCTGGTCGGCAGCGACATTTGCCCAGGAACATTATGTGTGGTTCAATTTGAAAAATCCAAAAATTCTGACCTCAACTGTTTTGTGGTTTTCCAACAAAGGGCGATATTATGCCCCGTGGAATGGGCGACACATCAATGTGATGGGCATGGAAGAGGGAACGACATTTTGGGGCGATGGCATTGCCAATTCGGCAAAAAACAATGATTTTACAAAACGGGGCATTCAAACCTGCCACCGATTCCGATCTTCAGAAATTTTTGACGTGCCAGTTATTATGGGCGTTGCGCGAATTCCTCGAGGATTTCAAGAAGTTCTGGATATTCAGGTGTTATCAGAAGATCACATTCGGTTGATTGGCCATGAAAAATTCAAAGTTGACGTAGCAGTCAACACCGATTTTTTAAAATCGGCAACGATAGAAGATTTGATCTTGTAGATTGGTTCACCAATCAGGAAGCCGATCTGTAGGGGTGTCATTTATGACACCCATTTATGACACCCATTGATCGCCGAAGGCAAAAATGCAACTGGCAGCCATTTCCAAATTCATTGACGAGGTTGTTTTCACCAATTCAATTTTTAAGGCTTTATTGAATCATAAACCATTTTTTCCTGGAGTATTTTTATGAACCAACCCCCTGAATCTTTTGTCCTTGTCCGGGAGGAACGCCTTTTGGCCTTTTCCATCGCCTGTTTTGAAAAAGCCGGACTGGATGCCGAACATGCCGCAATAATCAGCAGGCTGCTTGTCAACAGCGACCTGCGAGGTGTTCGCAGCCATGGCTCGCGGATTGTCAACGGCTATTGCAGGCGTTTTGAAAATGGAAGTTGCAACCCGCGTCCCAATGTTCGGGTGCTTCACGAAACACCCACAGCCGTGGTCATTGACGGCGACGGGTCGCTCGGTTATCTGCCGATGGTTCGCGCCACAGAACACGCCATTCGCAAAGCCAAAGAAGTGGGTATGGGCATGGGATTGGTGCGACACATTGGCCATTATGGATCGGCCGGGCACTATGCACGAATGTGCTCTGAGGCAGGATGTATTGGTTTTTCAGTACAAGGTGCACAACACGGCAATGCCAATAAGGATGGCAGACCCCGTCAGCTTGCTTATTTGGGCAATCCGCCGATCTGTTTTGCCATTCCCTCTGGCAACGAACCCCCCATTGTGCTCGACGCAGCCACCTGCATTCTGGCCGACTACCAGCGAGGGCCAGAGTTTGACGCCCTTCTCAAAGTCATTCCGGCTGCCTTTTTCAAAAGCATTGGCTACACCGCCATTGCCGCCATCATCGGCGGTGGCCTTGCCGGTGTGAGCCTGCCCTCTGCTCACGACATCAACCAGCGGTGGCCAGGGGCGCATCAGGGGGGCACCGTGATCGCCATTCATGTTGACAGCGTCATTCCCGAAGAGATCTTTCGCGCCGAGTCGGATCGAATGGTGAAAGATGTGCGCGAAACCTATGATCCCATGCCCGGAACCGATCGCGCCCTTTTGCCCGGTGCTATAGAAGCCGAACGGATGGCGCGTTATCGCGCTGAAGGCATCCACTACGGCAAAATGGAACAGGACAATGCACTCGAAGTCAGCAAGCGTCTGAATGTCCCACTTCCGTGGGATTGAGCGGCGCTGTTGACATGGACGTCATTTTAAAAACTCAGCAATACACTATATCAGAAAGGGCAGATTTATGGCGCAAAAATGGATAGATGAAAACGACCCCAGCAATATCAAGATTGGGCATCAGATTAAGTGGGATTCAAGTGACGACGATTTGTTGTTTTATCAGCAAATTGGCATGCGCTGGGCGCAGGTGTCCTGGGGCAGGGAAATACCGGATGTGGACCGGATGCGCGATGTGCAGCAACGGCTTTTAGCTTACGACATTCAAATTTACAGCGGGCGGCATGATGCCTATCACAGCCTCAACATTCAGCTTGGGCAACCCGGCCGCGATGAAGACATCGAAATTTTTTCCAATTTTATTCGCGCACTTGGCGCACTCAACATACCCCTGTGTGTTTACGATTTCCACCCGGCCAATACCTACACAACCCACCGCGTAGAACGCCGGGGTTATTCTGCCCGCGCTTTTGATTTGAGCAAGTTCAGATCAGAGATTGAAAAAAATAAATTCGACAGAACCTATCCCGTCGAAGAAATCTGGGCAAATTACACTTATTTTATGAATGCCATTTTGCCGGTGGCAGAAGAAGCAAATGTGACCATAGCGCTGCACCCCGACGATCCGCCGGTTGCCGTCATGAACGGGGTTGGCAAGATCGTTACACATTATCAGGGGTATCGACGTGCAGAAGAAATCTCAGGAGGCAGTAAAAACTGGGGATTGTTGTTTTGTGTGGGCACCTGGTCGGAAGGCGGCGATCAGATGGGCAAAAATGTGTTTGAAATGATCGACGATTTTGGCGGCAGAGGCAAAATTGCCGAGATCCACTTTCGCAATGTGAGTGCCACCATGCCCTATTTTGAAGAAACATTTCCCGATGACGGATATGTCGATATGGCCGAGGTGATGAAAGCTTTGCGCAAGGTGAATTTTAACGGCATCATCATTCCCGACCACATTCCCCAGTTTGTCCATGACGAAAACAGCCGGGCAGGTCTGGCCTATTGCATTTCCTACATGAAAGCACTGCTTCGCCAGGCCAATAAAGAGGTGGGGTAAAACCGCGTCATGAATCCCTGTTGGGCGCAACTTGAAAGGGCGAGTGTGATGACGGAAGAGGCGGCAGAGCGCATTCATCGGGCATCTTTGAATTTGCTGGATAATCCGGGTGTGCGGATTGAGCACGAGGGGATTTATAAGGCGTTGATGCAAGCCGGAGCCAAACCTGGGACAGATGCACAGGTCGTGCGGTTTCCGAATGCACTGGTGATGGACTGTGTGGGTCAAGTACCAACAGAAGTGTTTTTTGCCGATCGAAAGGGTGGTGGACATACGGTAACGCCGGATGGGGTCAGTCGGGTGTGGTCGGTGCCTGGGCTCAATTATCAGCGGCGCGGATCACACCGGTTGATGTCGCGAGCAGATCTGGTCGATTTTGCCCATGTGCTGAACCAATTGGGGGAAGTGGACGGCATTTTTGGTGCGGCCCTGTCAGATGCTCCCACAGGGACAGGTGACGTGGTGGGGTTGCGAATTCTGGCAAATGCAACGCATAAACACATTCGCGTGTTGAGTTTTACACCCGAAGGGGCCGATGCGCTGTGTGCGATGCGCGCTGTGGTAGCCGATAGGCCGTGGTTCAGCGTGGGGTTTACAGCACACGGGCCGCTGCGGTGGACACACCTGGCGCTGGAGATATTTGCGCGCACAGCAGGGCATGGAATTCCGTGCACTGTAAATGGAGAACCGATGGCCGGGGTGTCGGGACCCACGACACTGGCGGGGGCGGCCGCAGTGGGCACTGCGGAGATTTTGGCAGGGCTGGTTGTGAATCAGGTGTTGGAACCGGGGCGGCCATGTGTGTACAATTTGGGCCTGGCGCATATATTTGATATGCGAACGGCCATTGCTGTAACTGGCGCACCGGAGAATCATTTGCTGGCCGATGTGAGCGCGGCCATGGGGCGATTTTACCATTTGCCGTCGTGTTCGTGGGTATCCACGGAGAGCATGTGCGTGGATGGGCAGGCATCGCTGGAAAAAGCGATTGGATTTTTGACACATCTTCAAAGCGGCGTGAGTTTGATTTGGGGGGTCGGGCAGTTGGAATCCGAGATGACGCTGTCGCCGGCGCAGGCGGTGAGCGACCATGAAATTTTGAGATATGCACGGCGATATTTGCGCGGCATGGAGGTAACAGAAGAAACACTGGCAGTTGATGTGACCCGCGCGGTGGGAATCAGCGGAAGTTTTCTGGATACCGATCATACACTGGCGCATTTTCGGTCTGAATTTTTCGAACCGTCTGTGTTGTTTCGCCAGAAACGCGCAAATTGGACTGCCAGAGGAAATCAGACGTTGTATGATGCGGCGGAAGACTGCGCCGATGCATTGATTGGCCGGGATCACACGCCACAATTAACAGATGATCAGGATGCGGCACTATCAGACATTGAAGCGGCATTTCTGGCGCAAAGGCGTTAATTTTTTGCTGAATTGTTATCTGCCTGTTTGATTTCAGGAATAACCAGCACCCGCACAATGCGTTGTCGATAGGTCTCTAACACTCTGAGTTTATGCCCCCCGGCCATCACTTCATCTCCTCTGGCCGCGATCCTCCCAAGGTGATGAAAAACATATCCTCCAAGGGTATCTTTTTTGGGTTCTGGAAAGGCAATATCTGTCATATCTTCTAAACGATCCACCAGCACCTGTCCACTCACCTTGTAATGGCCTTCTGGCGTTTTTTCAATGAGCGGCTGTTCTTTATCCGTCTCGTCCTGGATTTCTCCC
>CAXNEV010000090.1:0-9886 GCA_964200925.1 Candidatus Latescibacterota bacterium
AACTGGCGCATCAGTCACCTCGACTGCCTGTTGTTTTGCAGCCTCATTGTGCCCGACCTGGCCCACCATGTGCCCTTTGCCGTGCGCCACCTCAACGAAGCCTTCTACCGCCAGATTCACGACGACGGCTCTCATGAAGAACACAACCCCAGCAGCTATCACAGTTGGATGTGCAACCTCTTTTCGCGCCTGTGGTATTTAAGCCAGGCGCGACCCGAACTGGGTCTGCACATCGACACACACCGCGCCGCCTGCATGTGGGATTACCTTGTTTATGCCACCGCACCCGATGGCGGCAACTGCGGCATTCACGACGGCGGTGTGTGGACACCCGGGCCGGGCAACATTGCCGCCATTGAAAAACGACAGCAATTTTTGCAGGATGCCGGGCTTGCCAATCAAAAAGAATGGGATCTCAACACACAACCTTCGCGCTATTTTCACAGCGCGGGCCAGCTTTTTTTGCGCGACAGTTGGCATAAAGAGGCCACCTACATCATTTTCGATGCCACACGCTGGGGCGGCGGGCACTGTCACCTCAGCCGCTTGAGCGTAAATCTTTACGCCAAAGGCCGCATGCTTTTGTACGATCCGGGCATCTTCTCCTACGAAATGAGCGATCCCTATGCCCCACACGGCAAAACCACCCCAGCGCACAACACGATTCACCTGAATGGCCTCAGCCAGACCGAAGCCGATCCATCGGTCATTGGCATGCACATCAACGAAGATCTGGCGCTTTTTGCCGCTTCTTATGAAGGAGGATATTATCCGGGCACCTATACCTGGGGCTGGTCGCAGGGCAAAGGCATAGGCGTGTTTGGTCGCCACCAGCGCGTATTGCTCTGGCTGAAAGGCACATGTGCCCTCGTTTTTGACACCCTGTTCACCGATGGCCATGAACAACCCTTTGCGGCCCACTGGCAATTTCCCATTGGCGCCAGCGTTCTGGATGTATCCGGAAAACGCGCCTATACACAGGGAGCAGAAACCAATGTTCTCGTGCAAAATTTAAGCGGCCCCGAAAACCTAAGATACCGCATTCGCGAAGGGGAAAAAGACCCCCTGCGCGGCTGGCTGCCCGATGCCAAACGAAATTATCATCCGGCCCCTCTTTTTGCCATCGAAGGCAAAGCTGGGCGCACGGTCAATTTAAGCACGCTTTTATTGCCATTTACAGGCCAAACCCCACCCGCCTACACCGTTGCCCCATTGCCCAGTTCTCATGCCTCTGGTTTTCGATTCAACTGGGGCAATGGCGAAGAAACCATCGTTGCCTGTACACCGGGGTTGCATCGACAAATCGATCAGTGTGGCCCCATAAACAGCGATGCCGCATTGGCGGTTATCACGCTGCAAAAAGATATGCCCAAACGCGCGTTTATTCATGAAGGCATGGTATTGTCATATGAAGGACAAGATCTCATCAGCGAATCGGTTTTTGGTTCTTATCGAAAAATAGTTTAGCCCAATAAAACAAGCGAGGGATTATGAAACGCATTGGTTTTTTGCTCAAAGTCAAAAGAGACAAACTGGATGAATACAAAAAAATTCATCAACATGTCTGGCCCGACATGCTGGAAGCCCTGCGCCGATGCGGTTGGCACAACTACTCTCTGTTTATGCGCAACGATGGGTTGCTTTTTGGGTATTTTGAAACCCCCCATGATCTGCAAACCGCCAGTGCGGCCATGAAAAAAGAAGATGTGAACACCCGCTGGCAAACCATGATGGCCCCCTTTTTTGAATCGCCCGATGGCGCAAGAGCCGACGAAATTTTTATTGAACTTGAGGAAGTCTTCCACACCGACTAAAACCACCACTTGATCACCAAATGACACAATGCTGGCACTTTATAACAAGTCACGGACAATACAAACCTTGGTCTGGAACTGGCGAATTCTTCATAAGCCATTGATATTTAATATAGTGTCGAAATATTGTGGCAATTTTAAATATTTTGGCACCAATTGTGCTCATTTTCCTTTCAGGAATTTTTCCTGGAGGTATGGCATAATGTATATATGGGTTATTTTGTCACTGGTGATGGTGCTTGCAGTCAAATTCTACACAGCAAGAGAATTGGCCAACTTAGAACGGCGGTTGCTGGCCGTAAAAGAAGCCTTATTTGCCAAACGCAATCAGTATCAACTCACACAGGACAAACAAGCTGAAGTCAAAACACAAGAACTAAACATGGTTGAGCGTCTGGTTCACATGAAAGAAATTATCCAGGATATCAACATTCGTTTGACCCAAACAGATCGTGCATCAATTGGCGAAGACGACGAGATCGTTTCTAAAATCTTGCAAAAGCGGTAAAATTTGCGCCCGATTTCAGTTTGAAACACGCGGATCATCAAACCCCGACACACCTAAAGTGTCGGGGTTTTTCTTGACCTCAATAGTACAAAGGCGTATTTTAAATCCCCTCTCAAATGGATTTGGATCAAAGTGTTTATAAGATATCCTGTTTGCCCCTGACAATCCCATAAAAACGCATGTGATCCATATCTTTCCAAACTTCCCAGCCTTGAACATTTACTTTTCACCCGACCATTTTTTATCCAGAGGATTTCCATGACCGAAACCCACCTCATGATCATTGCCGAAGAACTCCACATTCGCCCCCAGCAGGTACAGGCTGTTGCCAACCTGTTATCTGAAGGCGGCACAATACCTTTTATTTCGCGCTATCGCAAAGAAGCCACCGGCAGTCTCGATGAAGTGGCTGTTACGGCCATTCGCGATCGTATCGAACAACTTGCCGAACGCGACAAACGCTGCACCGCCATTCTCAAATCACTCGAAGAAAATGGCCATCTCACCGATGAATTGCGCGCCAAAGTGGAAGCCGCAAAAACACTGACCGAACTTGAAGACATCTATTTGCCCTATCGCCCCAAACGCCGCACCCGTGCCACCATGGCCAGAGAAAAAGGGCTGGAACCATTGGCCCAAATGCTTTTTGCCCAGGGCGATTGTGCCCCCGAAACAGAAGCCGCCGCATTTATCAACGCCGAAAAAGGCGTTCATACTGTTGAAGATGCCCTTGCAGGGGCCAGAGATATTATGGCCGAATGGATCAGCGAAAATCAGGCATCGCGCGAAAACATGCGCACCCTTTATGACACGCGTGGTGTGTTCTGCTCACACATGATTGTTGGCAAAGAAGAAGAAGGGGCCAAATACCGCAACTATTTTGAATGGGAAGAACCCGTTGCCACAGCCCCTTCTCACCGCGTGTTGGCTATGCGCCGGGGTGAAAAAGAAGGCTTCCTGACCCTGCGCGTTTTACCCCCGGAGGAAGAAGCCATTGCGCTTCTTTCCACACTGTTTGTCAAAGCCAAAAATGAAGCAGCCAAACAGGTGCAAATGGCCCTTGAAGACAGTTACAGACGACTGCTCTCCATCTCCATGGAAACCGAAATTCGGCTTTCGACCAAAAAACGCGCCGATGCGGAAGCCATTGCCATTTTTGCCGAAAATTTGCGCCAATTGCTCATGGACTCACCGCTTGGGCAAAAAAATGTTGTGGCCATCGACCCGGGGTTTCGCACCGGATGCAAACTCGTGTGTCTCGACCGGCAGGGCAAATTGCTGCACACCGATACGGTATATCCCGGTCAGGGTGCAAGCCGGGATACAGAAGCCGCCAATAAAATCACCACATACTGTCAGAAATTTGCCATCGAAGCCATTGTCATTGGCAATGGCACCGGGGGCCGCGAACTGGAAACCTTTGTTCGCAATTTGAACCTTTCCAGCAGCATCGCCATTGTCATGGTCAACGAAAGCGGTGCATCGGTATATTCGGCATCTGAGTTGGCTCGTGAAGAATTTCCCAATTATGACCTCACCGTGCGCGGTGCCGTTTCCATTGGTCGGCGTTTAATGGATCCCTTGGCCGAACTGGTCAAAATAGACCCCAAATCTATCGGCGTGGGTCAATATCAACACGATGTGGATCAAACCGCCCTCAAAAATACCCTCGATGACGTGGTCATCAGTTGTGTCAACGCCGTGGGCGTTGAAATCAACACCGCCAGCAAACAACTGCTCACCTATGTGTCCGGACTTGGCCCCCAGCTTGCCGGCAACATTGTGGCCTATCGCGACGAAAACGGCCCGTTTCAATCGCGTTCAGATCTCAAAAAAGTTCCACGCCTTGGCCCCAAAGCATTTGAACAGGCTGCGGGATTTTTGCGCATCCGCAATCACAAAAACCCGCTGGATGCCAGTGCCGTTCACCCCGAAAGTTATCACCTGGTGGATGCCATGGCCGCCGATCTCAAGTGCACCATTCAAGACCTGATGCAACGCGATGATTTGCGCAAACAAATAAACATCAACCGTTATGTCACAAACACCGTGGGTCTGCCCACCCTCACCGATATTCTCGAAGAACTCAACAAACCGGGCCGCGATCCGCGCGAACAATTTGAAGCCTTTCATTTTGCCGAGGGCATCCATGCCATCACCGATTTGCAAGTGGGCCTGAAACTGCCCGGCATTGTCACCAATATCACAGCCTTTGGGGCCTTTGTGGATATTGGTGTGCATCAAGATGGATTGGTACATGTGAGTCAATTGGCCGACCGCTTTGTCAAAAATTCAGCCGATGTGGTCCGTGTGCATCAACAAGTCACCGTCACCGTGATGGAAGTGGACATCGTGCGAAACCGCATTTCCCTGTCAATGCGCCAAAATCCCCAGGCTTCTACAAATAAAACAGAGGTCCCCAAAACGCGATCCGCCGAACCGGGACAGCCCCGGCAAAAACGCGAACAAAAACCTGAAAAACCTGCACCCCATACCGCCTTTGCCCAGGCTTTGCGCAAAGCAGGCATCCAGCCATGATGAACCTTTTTTCGCTGCCGGAGCCCTTGCCCATAGAGGAACAGTTCGACAACCTCATTGCAGATTGTGGCACCAAAATCGAGCGTATCATTTCTACAGGTCAAACCACACCCGAAGGTCATTGGTATGACCAGAATCGCGACGAATGGGTCGTGCTCCTTCAAGGTTATGCAACCATCATGTATGAAAATGGCAACACCTTATCACTCTCACCTGGCGATCATCTGCTTATTCTGGCACATCAAAAACACCGCGTCACACACACCAGCACCCATCCGCCGTGTATCTGGCTGGCTGTGCATGGCAAATTAACAGATAACCCATGACAAATATGGCGCGTCTTTTTTCTTGCCTTTGGCCAAAACAACCATAGTTTATAGGTTCTTACCCATTTTTTTGTTTTCAAAATCTGTAAAATGGAACACGCACATGGCTGAAAAATCGATCCAGGTAACCATCAATGGCACCGGGTTTGCCGGCGATTATACGGCACGGGTTTACGGCATGATTCCGCATAAAAATGGCGTGGAAATCACACTGTCGGGGGTTTGTTCGGGCCATCTGGAAAATGCCGAAAAATTTGCAAAAAAACATGGCATCACACAGGCTTTTGCCAACCACAAAACCATGGTCGAAATGGTTCGTCCGCACATAGACAACATCGCATGTGCCAACAATGCCCACGGCCAATATGTCATAGAAGCCGCCCAGGCTGGTGTGAACGTTATTGTGCTTGAAAAACCACCTGTTATCTGGCCTGGATATGCCGAAGGTCGCACCGCCAATAGCGAAATCAAAAAGCGCGAATCCATGGCTTTTTTAAGCTCTGTTCTGGACACGGTCAAACGCTGTGGCAGCAAACTGCTTTATGCCGAAGATTTTGTCTATTTTGACGGGGTCAAAGGTTTGGTTGAACTGCTCATTGAGGCCCAAAAAGTCAACAAAGGCAAAATTCTCTATCAGCGCGGCATCTGCGCCCACCAAGGGTCTCATGCCCCGGCCTATGACACCCCCGCCAAATCGGGCGGGGGTGCTTTGTTTAACAAAGCCTGTCATCCGCTTGGCCCAATCCTGTATTTCAAACAGATCGAAGGCATTTTAAACACCGGCAAACCCATTCGCCCGGCCAAAATATCTGCGGTTGCTTTGCAGGTGCTCAAACACCAACCGTCCCCGGCGGGCGAACACTTTCGCGTTATGCAAAATGTCGATGATTTTGGACGCATCACCATCATCTTTGAAGATCAAACCGTGGCCGATGTATATGGGTATGACTTAAGCATCAGCGGCATTAAAAACGAATTGTATCTCATCTGCGATTTTGCCCAATACGACATCCGCATCAATCCCAACCCGGGCCATGAGCTGTTTATGCCCAGAGCCGATGTTTCAGGGTCTATTTTGTTGCGCGAAAAATTGCCCACATCGCAGGGCACCTCTTTTCCGGTGCCCAATCAATTTCACGCACATGGTTATGTGAATGAAATGAATGATGCCGTCGATTGTGTACTCAACAAACATCAATATCCCCAATCGGGTGCGCTCATGGCCTGGGACACCATGGCCGTGTTGATGGCCGGTTATGAATCCAGTGAAAAAGGCGCTGCTTTTGTCGATCTGTCCGAATATTTAACGGCGCGGTCTTTTGATGAAACAGAGATTCCCAATCCAGAATGGTGTGGGCGGGTCTTTCAACACATGTAAGAGAGGGTTTTATGGCAACGGTGGGGGTGATTGGGCATGAAGATTATCTCAAACACGACACAGGGTTAGGACACCCGGAAAGACCAGAGCGATTGCGCGCCATACACGATCATCTGCGCCAAACCGGTTTAATGGAGGTGCTCATTCCATTTGCCCCCCGGCATGTCGATGTTTCCTGGCTGGAAAAAGCACACACACCCGGGCACGTTGCCAATGTACAATCGCGTTGTGCGCGCGGCATTTCTTACATGGAAGATTTTGAAACCATGATTTGTCCCCTCTCTTTTGATATTGCCCGCCTGGCAGTGGGAGCCACATTTGAAGCGGTGGATGCGGTGATGAATCAGAAAGCCGACACAGTATTTTGTGCCATACGCCCCCCGGGGCATCATGCCGAATACGACCGGTCTATGGGTTTTTGCCTGTTTGGCAACGTGGTCATCACCGCGCGTTATATTCAAGAAACATACGGTCTTGAACGCATTGCCATTATCGATTGGGACGTGCATCACGGCAATGGGACACAACATATTTTAGACCGCGATCCTTCTGTGTTTTATTTTAGCATTCACCAGTACCCGCACTACCCAGGCACGGGCCGCGCCGAAGAAAGAGGGCTTGGGCCTGGTGAAGGATATACGCTGAATGTGCCCGTTTCCGCCGGAACAGATGATAAAGGATATCTGCGCGCCTTTGACGAAGAACTCATGCCCGCCATGGATCGGTTCAAACCCGAATTTGTCATTATATCGGCCGGTTTTGATGCCCACATCGACGATCCCCTTTCGGCCACACGGGTCACTGAAAACGGGTTTGCAGAAATGACCCGACGCGTGATGTCCATTGCCCATGACCATGCCAACAATCGCCTCATTTCTGTCTTAGAAGGCGGTTATGATTTGGGCGGTTTGTCGCGCAGTGTCAAAATCCATTTGCAAACCATGCTGGAAGAATAGTTCCAGGCAAAAGAGAAATAGGATCTCACCCATCTTCCGTTTCACACATTCAACCTTTCACCAGTCCCTTTTCATGGGATCCCTCTATGACCTGTCCAATTGTTGCTTTTCAGGGAGAATACGGCGCATTTAGCGAAATGGCCGCCCGTTCCTATTTTGGGGAACACGTCGATGTGTCTCCCCAGCGCAATTTTGCCGCGCTGTTTACCGCCGTTGAAAACGGCACATGCAGCCATGGCATGGTGCCCATCGAAAATTCGCTGATGGGCAGTATCCACGAAAATTACGACCACCTGCTGAAATACAATCTGCAAATTGTAGGAGAACTCAAGTTGCGCATTGTGCACAACCTGATTGTCAATCCCGGTGTCAAACTCGAAGACATTCGCCACATCTATTCACAGGCCCCGGCATTGGCCCAATGCACCGATTTTATCCAGTCACTGCCCCATGCAGAAGCCGTTATGGCCCCCGATACAGCTGGTGCTGTCAAAAGTCTTAAAGAAACCGGTGCGCGAAATGCTGCCGCCATTGCCAGTGTTCAGGCCGCTATGGATTATGACCTTGAAATTCTTCGGGCGGGCATTGAAAACAACCACGAAAATTACACGCGTTTTCTCGTGGTCACGCCCAATGCCATCGAACCCGAAGAACCAGCCAAAACATCCGTTGTTTTTGCCATGAAAAATGTGCCCGGCGCTTTGCTTAAAAGCCTCAGCGTGTTTGCCCTGCGCGATTTGAACCTGCTCAAAATTGAATCGCGTCCTTTGGAGGGCAAACCCTGGGAATATGCGTTTTACCTCGACATTGAAGGTTCTATAAACAAAGAGCCCTGTGCCAAAGCGGTGTCACACCTGCGCGAAATTGCCACGTTTGTGCGCATTCTCGGTTCTTACCGCCAGGGCGACAGAGTTGAAGGCAAAGTGCGCCCCAAACGGGTTTAATCAAACCTTGACTTTGTTCTTTGAGTAAAGCATCGTTATACAAGAAACACCGCTTGTATTTTGGTTATCGCATCTGTGTTTATCCGTGTGAAGGCTCAAATTACTCGCCTTCTTCTGTGATTGATTTTTAAAGGATCTGCCCATGAACTTCGCCGACCGTATGTCGCGACTTGGCACCGAATCTGCTTTTGAAGTGCTGGTCAAAGCCCGTGCGCTTGAAGCACAAGGACACGACGTGGTACACCTTGAAATAGGCGAACCCGACTTTGACACCCCTGAGCATATTGTTGCCGCAGGTCAAAAAGCCCTGTCTGGCGGATTGACGCATTATGGCCCATCGGCAGGCATGGCAAATCTGCGCGAGGCCATTGCCAAATATATTTCTGCCTCGCGCGGCATCAATGCCCATCCCGATCAGGTGGTGGTTACCCCTGGGGCCAAACCCATCATGTTTTATGCCATGCTGGCCCTGGCCCAGGAAGGTGACGAAGTCATTTTTCCCAATCCGGGTTTTCCGATCTATGAATCTGTCATTCGTTTTGTGGGAGCCAAACCCGTTTCTGTGCCGTTAATTGAAAAACGCGACTTCAGCTTTGATGTCAATCAACTGCACGACCTCATCACCGACAAAACCAAACTCATCATTCTCAATTCACCTCAAAATCCCACGGGCGGCATCATTCCCGAAGCCGATCTGAAAGCCATTGCCGAAATCGCGGTAAAACATCAGATTCCAGTGCTTGCCGATGAAATTTATTCGCGCATGATTTACGATGGTGCATTTGCCAGCATCTCTGGTTATGACGGTATGCAAGACCTCACCATCATTCTCGACGGTTTTTCCAAAACCTATGCCATGACCGGCTGGCGCATCGGGTATGGCGTGATGCCAAAAGCCCTGGCCGCTCAAATGACCCGGCTCATGGTCAACAGCAATTCCTGCACCGCATCGTTTACCCAACAGGCCGCCGTTGCCGCCCTGACCGGCCCACAAGACGATTCGGAAAAAATGATGGCCGAATTCAAACGCCGCCGCGACTTTTTCATCGCCGGGCTCAATGCCATCCCCGGCATTTCATGCCGCATGCCCGCCGGAGCCTTTTATGCCTTTCCCAACATTACCGGCCTCAAAAAAACCTCGCGCCAGGTAGCCGATGCCTTCCTCTACGAAGGTCATGTGGCCTCCCTGTCCGGGGAAGATTTTGGCAAACACGGCGAAGGTTATGTGCGGTTTTCGTATGCCAACTCACTCGAAAACCTCGAAAAAGCCCTCGGACGCATTCGCACATGTGCCGAAAAAATGTTGGGATAAATTATTCCGATCAGACAACCAATTTTAAAACACCAAACGCCTCTGCATTGTGATCAGAGGCGTTTGGTGTTTTCATCCCCATCGTTTCACAGAAAAAAGATTTCACATTG
>CAXNEV010000091.1:0-9871 GCA_964200925.1 Candidatus Latescibacterota bacterium
ATAATGGGGATATTTTCTCACCCAGATTTGATTCATATCAGAAAATGCCACAGCTTCCTGTTGTTTTGTTTGATACAATACAAACAGCGTATCCGAATTTACCGATGTTACCTTTCCCAGGATCGGCTTATTTGCATTTCGCTTTTCAATTTGCACTTGTGCTCCGTAAAAAATGCCGAGCACCGGACTTTGCTTAAGCACCTTTTTCTTTTTTGATTCCATGGGCTTGATTTGAAGACTGATCACATCTTGATATTTGATTGTTTTCATGGATATATCCAGAATACTAAAATCATTCTTATGTATCGACTGAATATATCCTTTTGCTTCGACCTGTTTTCCACGAATCTGATATGACACCACAACGTACATATTCGTTTTGAGACTTGCACTATTGATTTCATAGCCTTTTAAAACAATCGACTCCTGTGCCATACAAGGCAGAGATACTGCCTGCAACAACAACGCCGTTACCAGCGCAACACAGATACTTTTCATCACAGAACTCCTTTTTCAAAACCCGAAATAGAATCCTCCCCATCCTGATTGTTACATAGAATTAGAGAAGCAATTCTCCCTGATTTTGATTACACCCAAAGTGCTGAAATGAAATACTCCGTGTGCGGGGTAACATTCCTTTGTGTTGCAAACAGTGGGATGCACGACTTTTCAGCCTGTCAAATCCTATAACGAAACAGAAATTCAACAATACGAACCAGAGGAAGGTGCGCGTGTCAGATTAAAATTGAAAGAACATAGCACATTCCATACGGCCGGAAAGTTAATGACTTGCCGTGTTTTGGGATTTACTCAGGAAGGAATAACAATTGAATATCTTGGTGTTTCAGCATTTCAAGAAAAAGGGCCGCATGAAATAGCATATGCGGACATAATGGAAATTGAGATTCTCAAACAGAAGCTGAATGCCAAAGGGATTGTTATAGCTGTGGGAGTGGCTTTTGCCATAATCCTAATTATTGGTGCTAATTGGGATCCCGGCTTAGGAGGGAGTAGTTTTGGTTTTCCTGACGCATAGACACTTGTTGACATGGTGTTTTATGCCGCCCACTTACCCGACCGACGCAGTTCGCGAAGGGCCGACATCCAGGTTGCTTCATATACTATCAACGCACCTTGCCACACGTCAAAATCTTCTGTTCCACTCAATACCAGCCGGGCAGCGCGTTCTATCGTTTTTTCGGCAGCTTTGATTTCAGGCAGATCGGATACCGCCTTCATTGGGATATTCCCAAAAGCAGCCCGCACCCGATTAATCACTTCGCTTACTTCTTGGCAACAGCGAGGCATTGACATTGTGTGGCGCATTGAAACACTCTCTTTCTGTGAACCACTCAACCACGCACTTGTATCACAACAGGCCATGACCATAAAAACCTCTATTGATTGTTCGCCGTCAAATCCCACGTTATGCGCGGGGATCAAAAGGCTCATGGAAATCCACCCACATTGCGGGTGATTGGTTGCTGTTTTGGATGTTTTGAGACGTTCCTTAAGGGTATAAATGAATCGCTTGAACGAATCGGATTTTGAATGATTCGAAACTTTCAACTTCCACATCATGAATATAGTGCACATTTGTATATCTGTCAATGTTGTTTTCAAAAAAAAACAGGTTCAAAAAAGAACCTGTTTTTTGCTTTCATTGACGCTATAAAACATTCCGTTTACGCCGCTTTTAGCGGCACAATATCCAGCAGTTCCTGAATGGCAAACGGTTTTTCCAGGAGCTTATCAGCCCCCAACAAAATGGCCATATCGAATACTGGTAAACCCCACCCCGACATGGCGACAATACGCGGTGGACAGGCTGTTTTTCCCAATACCCGTATAACATCCAGACCATTCATATCGTATAAATTCATATCCACCAGCACCAGATCCGGTGCCAATTCTTCATGCATAAATAGAGCCTGTTTGCCACTTCCAGTACCAATAGTATAGATGTCCATGTAACATAAACACTTGCATCAATATTTCGCGCACCAGAACATCCCCATCAACCACCAGTATTCGCGCCACAAGGCACTCCTTTCTCAAACCAACCCTATGGAGAAGAAACACAGTTGTTAATTTACACACACTTCGTGACAGATATGTGAAGTCCAAAAGGCATTTTTGTTACATTTCACAACCCTTTGTAAATTTTGCGTTAAAACAATGTTAAAAAATGCTTTCCAGACCAAACCAACTGTGTTATCTTCGACGCGAAAACGATCAAAATAAGGATGTTGATGGCACATTGGGTAGGTTGCGCCTTCCGCAGTTGATAAGGGAGGAAGGTGCTTTTGGACTCACCCCAAAATTTTTCAAGTTATCCTGAAGAAAGGATTTTTCATGGCAGACAAGTTGAAAGTAGGCATCATTGGTGTGGGGGGTATTGCAGGCAGTCACATTCCTGGCTGGCAAGCTTCTGAACATGCCGAATTGATTGCTGGCAGCGATGTCAACGCAGATGTGTTGAAAAAATGGGGTGAAAAACACAACATCAAAAAACTGGTCGCCGATCCAGAAGACCTTTTTAAAGATCCCGACATCGATATCATCGACATCTGCACCCCCAACAACTATCACGCCCCTTTATCCATTGCTGCTCTAAGTGCGGGCAAACACGTCATATGCGAAAAACCGCTGGCACCCAATCCCGATCTCATCAAAGACATGATTGCCGCCCGAGACAAATCGGGCAAATTGCTGATGACGGCACAGCACTTCCGGTTTTCGGGCAAATCCAGAGCCATGAAGGCCGAACTCGACAAAGGTGTGCTGGGCAACATTTATCATGCCCGCTCCTGGATGTTGCGCCGTTCAGGTGCGCCCACTCGCCCGGGTTTTATTATGAAAAAACACAGCAGCGGTGGCCCTTGTATCGACATTGGCGTACACATTCTCGACCTCACGTTGTGGTTTATGGGCAATCCCAAACCCATTGCTGTTACCGGTGTGGCCCGTGCTGAAATTGCCCATCAAGAAAATGCGTTCAGCAACTGGGGGGCTTCCATTCCCAAAGAATTTGATGTCGAAGATTTTGCCGCAGCCTTTGTTCGGTTTGAAAATGGGGCCACGCTGATACTTGAGGTCAGTTGGCTGTTGCACCACGATACCATGGGTGAAGACATGCAAATGTGGCTTTATGGCACCAAAGGCGGCAGCCATTGGCCCAAATGCGAACTCTACAAAACAGACAATGCCACCAAACAGCATTACAATATCACATTGCAAAACACGCGGGATCGATTGGAAGCCCACGCTCAGGAATGTGTTGAATTTGCCCAGGCTGTGGCCGAAGGCAAACCCTCACCTGTGCCGGCCGAACAATCGATGCAGGTGATGGCCATTCTCGATGGCATATACAAAAGCCAGCAAACAGGTGGCGAAGTTAAAATCTAATCCCCATTCAGCCCAACCTGTACTTATTTAGAAATGAAAAAACCCGCTGACCAGCGGGTTTTTTCATTGGCACAAATTTCATGCCCCCTTATATTGCCCCATCTGTAAAAATTGTTCCTCACCTGTGAAACGAGACACTGCCTTATGCCATTTTCATTGACGATTTCAGAAGCCCTCACCCAAATGCTGTCTGGCAACCTGTCTCCCATCGATTTGCTCAATGCCTGTATGGATCGCATTGATGCCCTGGATGATCGGCTAAAAGCCTGGACCACCATACCCTATGAAGCAGCCTGTCAGGAAGCCAAAAACCGACAGGAAGAAATCGCAGCTAAAAAAACGCCAGGTCTTTTGCAGGGCATTCCCATTGGCATCAAAGACATCATTTATACCAGCGGCATCAAAACAGAGGGCGGATCGGCCTTTCTGAAAGATTTTGTGCCCACTTTCAACGCCACCGTTGTGACCCGTTTAAAACAGGCCGGTGCCATTGTACTGGGCAAAACAGCTACCACCGAATATGCCAGCTTTGATCCGGCCAAAACCCGAAATCCCTGGAATCTAAACCATACCCCAGGCGGATCCAGCAGCGGATCGGCTGCGGCTGTAGCCGCACACATGTGTCCGGCAGCCCTCGGATCACAAACAGGTGGTTCCATTAGCCGTCCTGCCGCTTACTGTGGCATTGTGGGGTTTAAACCCACCTATGGACGCATCAGTTTACACGGCGTTTTGCCCCTCAGTTTTAGCCTTGATCATTTGGGGCCGCTCACCCGCTCGGTGGAAGATGCCGCTCGTGTGTTTCAGGCCATTGCAGGCTACGATTCCGCCGATCCCATTTGCGCAGATCGCACCGTGCCCGACTGCATAACAGCCGTTCAAACGCCCCTTGCCAAACCACCGCGTTTCGGTTTGATCAGATCCTATTTTATGGAAAAAGCCGACCCAGCCATGTGCCAGGCAACAGAACTGGCCAAAGTCATTTTCAAAGCAGGCGGAGCCGATGTGCGCGATGTGGTGTTGCCCAATACATTTAAAACCGTGCATCAAAAACACCGGCTCATCATGTATGCAGAAGGAGCTGCCTATCACGCCGACCGTTATGAACAACAGGCCGAAAAATTTCAACCCAATATTCGCGCGCTGATTCAGGAAGGTTTGCTGTTGCCCGCCGTGGCCTATGCCGAAGCCAAACAACACCAGCTTGTGTTTCGCACCGATATGCGCCAGGTGTTCAATACCGTTGATGTTTTGCTCACACCAGCCACTCCTACCCCGGCACCCGAAGGCCTTGCCTCAACAGGCAACCCGGCTTTTAATGCGCCCTGGAGCCATGGTGGTTTGCCCACCATTGTATTGCCCGTAACCCTGTCTGGCGATTTGCCATGTGGCATTCAACTGATAGGCCCGGAGTGGCAGGAAGACCGCCTGCTTCAGATTGCCCACTGGTGCGAAACCCATCTCGACTTTACCGCAAAGCCCAATCTGTAAAAAAAGACACCTGCAACAAATCTTCCATCGCTGCAACCTCAAGTTTTATCCCCTTGGCCGTAACAAAAGCCAAAATACGCGGCAACAATTCATCGCCCAAAAACGGATCATGTCCTTTGCCCGGATACGTATAATATTCAACCGGCATCTGCAATGTTTGCAACCGCTCAGCCAACCGATCACTTTGGGAAATGGGCACAATATCGTCCACAGTACCGTGGTGAATTTGAACAGGCGGCAACCGTTCTGCAAAATACAGCACTGACCGCCTCAGCAACGCCCACCGCGCATCATGCAAAGACAGATCACCCGCCACGTAAGGATCAACAATTTCCTGTTTTAAAAATGCCACCCCTGGGCGATCATCTGTACGATCCCCAACCAAACGATCCAGATCATCGCGAAATGCCGGATCAAAAAAATCCGTAGGCCCAAACAAATCCACCACAAACACAAAACGATTCGGCTGTCGGGCCGCCGCCAGCAGCGCCACAGCCCCCCCTCGACTGCCCCCAAACGAAATCACCCGTGACACATCCGCACCCGGCACCTGATCGGCATAGGCCAGCAGGGTTAAGGCATCAGCCACATCGCCATCCCACAGTCCTGGCGCACCTTCAGAAACATAGTGCCTTCCAAACCACAAAACGGGTTCCGACCGAAAACTGGAAGCCAGTTGCACAAAAGCCGCCGATAAGGGATGATCCAACTCTGTCGCCCAAAACCCCTCATCACCCCCGTGTGAATACAAAATAATGGGATATGTTCCGGCGGTTTTGGGTTGTGACATCACCCCATAAATGCGCAACCCCTCACTTTGATAGGCCACCAAAGACAATTTGCAAAAAACACCTTCCCGCGTGTCTAACACCTCAAAACCACCCGGCGACCCAACATAAACCTGCCGATTAAAAAAAGCCGTCACAGCCGCAATTTCATCATCCGTTGGCGCAGCAAGCAGCGCATCCATCAATGCCGCCGGATCAGGCTGTGTGGGCAATGCCGAACCACACCCCAGCATCAGCAACACCACGCCATATTGCCAAAACCATCTCACAGGGCATGCCTTTCGCCATTTTGATCAAAATAAAAAATGTGCAAAATGCGCTGCTGCGCATCCAACTGAACTTCCAGCGCAAAATTGCGACGGTCAAAAACCGACGGCCAGTGATCAACGGCCAAACGTGCAACCCACGCCCCCAACCACCCAAACCCCTCAGACAAAACCACAAACTGAAGATCTTGAACCAACAACGTGTTTGCAGTCAAAGACCGCACCACCGGCACGCGGGCAAACCACCCATAGATTTCCCCCGCACGCAATGGCCACAGGGTTTGCAGTCGCGCATCCGACAGCGCAGAATCATACACAACCGCATCGCCATAAACCCCACCAAACAACGACATCGGCATCCAGTAAACCCGATCACCACAAACCACCATTCCCCGCCGATGCAACGGCGAAAATGGCGTGGGCATCACCACCACTCGATCCACAGTGATCCCTTGTGTTTTTGCCCAATCGCGCACCTGCCCATGTCCCACCCCCGTCACAACCACAGCCAACAAAAGATAAAACACCAGAAGCCCAGTGCCCAAACGATACCCTTGTTTTTTGAATCGTGTTAACCACCCCACCAACAAACTGGCAATCAAAATGGCATCCAAATAGGGATCAATAATAAACCACAAATCCAGCGACGCGCGATAATTTGAAAATGGAGCAAAAATCACCGTGCCATAAGAGGTCACCACATCAAAAAAAACATGCAAAAGCAACCCCAAAAAGCTGGCCAAATACACCCGGCAAAAACGATGGTGCCGCAACGCCATCCAATGCACCAGGCCCGCCACAACACCCGCACCAACCACCACCCCCAGCAGCGAATGACTCATCCCACGATGTGTCACCAAACCTTCCAAACCCTCCCCCGGAAACAACACATCCAAATCGGGCAACAAACTGCACACCGTCACCACTCGAACCAGACCCGTTTGTGTTTTTTCAGGCCACAAAGACCGGGCAACCAATCGGCCAATTAACCCGTGAGTTGGCGTATCCAAACTGCCCCCTATAAATCCTGCAAGACACAAAACAATATTGACAAGATCGCATAAACCCGTCACATTCTGTCACGCACAAAACATACAAATAATGGCCCCAAAAACCAGCCTCCACCGTAGAGGTAGGCCCCTGTGCCAGTAAGAGCCAATCACACGAAGGAGTTATCGTGATCATCGAATCCATCACCGTCGGCGAACTCGAAGTCAACTGTTTTGTTCTATCCTGTGAAAAAACCCGGGAAGGCATTGTCATCGACCCCGGTGACCATGTGGAAGGCATTCTCCATCTGATCGAAAAAAATAACGTTAAAATTACAGAAATTGTTGCCACACATGGACACTTCGATCACATTGGACGTGTAACGTCACTCAAACAGGCCACAGGAGCGCCCTTTGCCATTCACAAAGCCGACATGTTCATGGTCGAAGCCCTCATCGACATTGCGGCGTTTTTTGGCATCAAAACCGACAGCCCGCCCGAAGTAGAGCGTTTCATTGACGAAGGTGACACCATCACCTTTGGCCATGAAACCCTGCATATCCTGCATGTGCCCGGCCATGCCCCCGGCAATGTGGCCTTCACCTGGCCCGGCCATGCCATTGTGGGTGATACCATTTTTGCCGGATCCATTGGCCGCACCGATTTGCAAGGATCCGATCCACAGGTTCTTTTAAATTCCATTCACAACAAAATTCTCACCCTGCCCAACAACACCATCCTGCATCCGGGGCACGGCCCCAACACCACGGTGGAACGCGAAAAACGCACCAACCCCTTTCTTGCACCACAGTAAAAATTGCGTATATTGTTTTCAAAAGGAGGTGATCAAATGGCCATTTCAACACCTGTTCAAAAAATGTCCCTCAAAGAGTTTCTCAGCTTGCCCGAAGATGGCCCCAAATACGAACTCGAATATGGGGAGATTGTTGAATTGACACGACCCACATTTGAACACAACGAATTGCTGCTTAATCTGGCAATGATCTTGAAAACACACATTCGAGCCAATCAACTGGGCCGCCTCAGGATGGACATCCTGGTCGTTCTCGACGAACTCACACATCTGGCCTATGCGCCCGATCTGATCTTTGTTGCTACAGAAAATCTCGCCGTTATTCAAGATGGTTGTGTTTATGGCGCACCCGATTTGGTCGTCGAAATTCTCTCGCCATCAACGGCCAACCGCGATCACTTTACCAAATTCAAGGCCTATCACAAAACCGGTGTGCCCTGGTACTGGATCATCGACCCGTCAGGGCCAGGCATCGAAGAACACCACCACACACCCGATGGGTATTTGCGCACAGCAACCGTTGAATGTGATGCCCGCTTTCATCCGGGTCTCTTTCCCGATCTCACCATTGATCTGAACACCCTGACCACATAATCAAAAAGCGTCGGAAACACACCGACGCTTTTTGATTATGTCCAATAAACATAAAAAATTGCGAATTTTGAAATCAAGCGCTCAAAAACCAACAGTCATCATCCCCTTTTTCAAAGGGAATTGATAGGGGATTTGTTAGCCCATAACACTTTTCATAAGCTGCTGATACATTCAATTATTTTGCTCAAGAACTTAAAATCTCATCGCGATGTTCACTCTTCGCCCAGTTTAAAACTCAACCCCGCCATCAGCGAAAGTTCATTTTTAGACCCCGAAGCAAAAGCGCGAATCCACCGGGTTTGCACAAAAGCCCCAAGCGCATCTGAAAAATCCAGTTGCAGGCCACCGCCAGCCGTGAACATACCCTGTGTTGACGAATCTTTTAACGTAATGGGATTGCCAGAAAAATCAATGCCGTTAAGCGTCCCACTCACGCGATAAAGCCCCCCGCCCACCCCAAAATAAACCATGCCATATTCTTGTGAAAACGGGGCTTTATACAACAAGTTCAACCCAATAGGGATGGCATTCACACTTTCAAAAGTACTGCTTTGGCGATAGAATTCCACAAAAGGCGAGAGATACGTGGGATGTGTATCACCAATGGGAATGTCGATAGAAACATGCCCACACCAGCGCGATGGATTCAGCAACAAACCACCCCCTGCCCGAATTTCTACCTGTGCTTCACTTTGCCCTGCTATCAATACCAGCACCACACCACACAAAACCACGCGCATCCATCTGTTCATCCTGACCTCCAGGTTATTCAATCAATGTCAACGACAGCCCGGCCTTGCCTGAAATATGGTTTTTTGCTCCCGATATCAAAGCCCGATCCAGCCCCACTTCTGCAAAAGCACCCAACGGGCCGGAAAATTTAAAATTGACTCCCCCAACAGCCGAAAACAAAAATTTGGTGCTTGAAAGATTTGTCAGCGCCGTTCCTCCCGCTGTTTTGGTATAAATCAACCCACTGCCCAATCCCACATAAACACTGGCTTTTCCCGCCGATAATTTATACAACCCCCGCGCCGACAAAGGCACGGTTGTTACCCCCGACTTTTTGTAATATTCACCCGCAAGCATAACCCCGGCAGGTTTGTTGCTAAATGGCAAGATCAACGACACATGCCCACCCAATTGGGATCCGTCAAAGATCATGCCGCCTCCGCCGCGCAGTGCAAGCTGTGCCTCGGCCTGTTTTGAAAGCCCCACCATCACAATTACCAGCATTGCCACAAATATCATTTTCCACATCTTGAGTCTCCTTTAGATAAAACGACTTGCCATTTGGTTCCCCTAAACATCACGCAAACCCCATCAAAAATCAAATAAAAAAGCGCCGACCCACAAAGGATCGGCGCTTGAAACCAACTATTTCAAATCATTTATTCGCCAACGCCAAAGGAAATGCCCGCACGAGCACCAATGTCGTTCGATGCACCTGAGGTCAACGCGCGATCAATACCCCCTTCGATGTAAATGCCAAAGGACTCAGAGGCTTTGAAATTGATACC
>CAXNEV010000092.1:0-9831 GCA_964200925.1 Candidatus Latescibacterota bacterium
ACACAGGCTTTGAGGCTTTGGGCGTGGATATTCCACAGACAGGCCAACCCTGTAACGATTGTTGCAGGATCGCCATACACAAATCCCAATTCATCGCCCGAAAGCCCTGTTTCTTTTGGGGCGATTTCTTCAAATGCGTTTGCAATGTCGGTGGCACTGTACATGTGATTTTCCTTTAAAACGGGCTTACCAATTTGTATAAGATCCGTCGTGCCGGTGCAGGTGTGGCGCTTCCCAGAATTTGAAGCTTTGTTGGGCAATATATGCTTCGTTGACATCCACACCCAGGCCCGGGGCATCTGGAATAATCAGACGCGATCCGTCCTGAACCAGTTGAGACGGAAAAATTTCGGGATCGCTGAATTTGCCCTGTTCCGTGGGGGAAACGCGCACTTCCAGCCAGGCGAAGTTGGGAACGGCGGCGGCCAGGTGCGCGGTTGCTGCGGTGCATATTGGGCCGAGGGGATTGTGTGGCATCAGGTCGATGTAGTGCGCTTCGGCCATACTGGCCACTTTCATCGATTCTGTCAACCCACCCACATTGCACACATCTATTCGCACATAGTTGGTGATGCCGCGCTCGATGTAAGGAAGAAACTGCCATTTGCTGGAGATTTCTTCACCAATGGCAAATGGAATGGGGGTCAGCTTGCGCAGGGCTTCGTAGGCTTCGGGGCTTTCGTCGCGAATGGGTTCTTCGAGGAAGTCCAGTGTGCCAGAAGGCATGCGCTGGCAAAAGGAGGCGGTTTCTGCAACGGTGAGTCGGTGGTGATAATCGATGCCCAAAATGGGATCGGAACCAATGGCTTCGCGCAGTTGGGTCAAATTTCGCGCAGTAACACCAATGGATTCCCAGGGTTCCCATAGGTTGGCTTTTGATTGGTCGCCGCCATAATTGGAAACAGAGGTATAACCCGGTACGGTGCGAATGACATTCCAGCCTTCTTTTAACAACAGTTGCGCCCCGTCAATTAACCCTTCGAGAGAGGGGGCAAACATGGTGGCAAAACAGGGCACAAAATCGCGTTGTTTGCCCCCTAGGAGTTGATAAACGGGAACGCCCAGGGTTTTTCCAACAAGATCGTGCAAGGCAATGTCGATGGCCGAGATAGCTGCGGTTAAGACTCGTCCGCCTTCAAAATACTGGCTGCGATACATTTCCTGCCAGAGGGCACCCATGCGCATAGGGTCGCGTCCTATCAAAAACTCGCGGTAGTGTTTCACAGCACCCGCCACGGCCAATTCCCGCCCTGACAAACCCGATTCTCCCCAGCCGTAAACGCCCTCATCGGTTTCCACTTTAACAAGACATTGATTGCGAATGCCTACCCAGACGGGATAAACTTTGATGTCGGTGATTTTCATGGGGTTCATCCTTTTTGATGATTTTGGTTTTTCGGCCCATTTTATAAAAATATTCACGAAGAAGTGCTGGATAGGATAAGGCGAAATGGGTGGGTTGTCAGGAAAAATATCATCCCCCGATGGTTTGCACCAGCGGGGGATGGAGCAGAAAACAGAGAGGTTCGTTTTGGCAGGGTTTACGAACTGCAAGAAAGCATGGAGCACCCGGCGCGGTGGCGTGCCCATTCGGGGCGTTTCTGAGCAAACAGTTCTTTGCCGGGCTGTTCGTCATAGGGGTGGCGCAAAACATCGAGCAGTTCATTGACCAGTGACGGGTCGCCCTGTTCGGCTTTGTCGATGGCGAGTTGGGCCAGGTAATTTCGCAAAACGTATTTGGGATTGGCTGCGTTCATGGTGTGTTTGCGCGTGTTGTTGGGAATCCCTTCTGTATGCACGCGTTTGATATAACAGCGCAGCCAGCTTGCGATTTGGGCTTTGCGCTGTGGGGTTAAATCGTTTGGGGCATAATAGGCGTCTTTGATTGGGGTGATGAGTTCGTCATCGTTTTTTTCATCTGGCGTGTGAACATCAACGCTGGCCAGATTGCGATAAAAAAGGGTCATGTCGGTTTCCACAAGACGCAACACGGAAAACAGTGTGGTGATGAGGTCATTATCGGTGCTGGGATCAAATTGGTTCAGGCCCAGTTTGTTCATGAGCATTGTCTGGTGTTGTTGTTCGTAGGTTTTGGGATAAACATCCAGGGCTTGTTGCAAAGGGGCAATATCGCCAATAAGCGGATACAACGCATTGCCCAACTGGGCCAGGTTCCAGTGGGCAATGCGTGGTTGGTGGCCATAGCGGTATCGGCGGCCCTGGGCATCGGTGGTGTTGGGTGTCCAATTGGGGTCGTAATCTTCCAGCCAGCCATAGGGGCCATAGTCGATGGTGAGCCCCAGAATGGACATATTGTCTGTGTTCATGACGCCGTGAACAAAACCCACGCGCATCCAGTGGGCGATCATAACGGCGGTTTTGCGACATATTTCTTCATACCAGGCCAGATAGGTTTCTTTGGATGGTTTGCCCAGGTGTGGAAAATCGGCGCGAATGGTATAATCGACCAGTTGTTTCAGCAAGTCGATGTTTTGTTGTGCGGCAAAAATTTGAAAGTTGCCAAAGCGCGTGAATGAGGGGGCCACGCGACAGACCACAGCACCGGGTTCGGCCTTTGGATTGCCGTCGTAAAACATGTCGCGAATGACGGGTTCTCCGGTTGTGATCAGGCTTAAGGCGCGCGTGGTGGGCACACCGAGGTGGTGCATGGCTTCGCTGCACAAAAATTCGCGAACAGATGAGCGCAACACAGCCAGGCCGTCTGCGGTGCGCGAATAGGGCGTGGGACCGGCACCTTTGAGCTGGAGTGTCCAGTGCTGGCCCTGTGTGTTGACCACTTCACACAAATTGATGGCACGCCCATCGCCCAGTTGCCCTGCCCAGTTGCCAAACTGATGCCCGCCATAACACATGGCAAAGGGATGCATGCCTTCAAGGACATGATTGCCCGCAAAAACCTTTGTGAACAGATCGGATTCGCAGTCTTCCTGGGTGAGGTTTAAAAATTCAGCCACTTCCTGGGCATAGGCCACCAGTTTGGGATTGGAAACGGGGGTTGGGTTCACACGTGAGTAACATGCGTTTTTTACCTGGCGGCGGTAATTGTCGGATTCGGGGTCGGCGGGCAATTCGCATGTGAAGCGGTTGTCGAATGTCAGGGTTTTTAAAGGTTTTTTTTGTATTTGTACTGTCATGAAACACAACCACTTTCTGTTTGAAGTTGGATTGTTTTTTTAAGGTAACGAGTTTTGTTGTTTGCTGTTTATGGCTAAAGCATAGCATAGAACAGACCATGCCGCAAGCGGTCAGGCTTGTTTTTGTGAGGATATTTTTCCGTTTTTCAGCCAGATGTCACTATGTGCTGGCAACACATGATAAAGTGTAGCATACACAACGCTTGACAACCGTTTCACGCCTCATTACCATTCTTCCCGATCAAACTGGATATTGAGCGTTGATCACATACCTCGCAAATTTTTATCAATGGAGAATAAACATGGACACCCATACATTAACGCTGGCGCTTGAGCCATATCGCGCCACAGCTTTTGCAGATGCCTTGCCCGAACTCTCGGCTCCTGGGGCCACGCCAGAGCGATTGGCTTTTTTGAAAAAGCACGGTTTTGTCATTATCACCGATTTTGTCAACAACCCGTGGATTCCCATTCTGCGCGAGGCGGGCCGACGTGTGACACAGGCCTGTGCCCCGGAGCATGGCTACAGCAAGATTGATTGCTCGAAGGGCTATGTGCACCGCGCCAAGGATGATGAACCCTGGGCCATTCGGGGGCTTATTCACCCTGCTTTTAGAGAGCCGTGTTTTGCCGAGTTTCACGGGTCTCCAGATTTTTTAAACTTTGTCCATTCCTGGTGCGGCGGGCTTGGGCCAGAGGATCTGGTGATGACAGGTATGCTTTTGTGGTGCAATCCCCGGCGGCATGAACACAAGCTGAGTTGGCACCGCGATGTGACGTGGTGGGGCTCTGGCAAGCCCTATTTTTCGCAAAGAGAAGTGCGCGGGGAAGGCCCGGATGCCTATTCGGAGGAGGTTGAAAAAGTTCGCTGGCAAGAAATTCGCGAAAAGAACGCAAAGTCAATCCAGGAACGGAACGGCGTGAGCATGTTTTTGGCACTGGTTGATGAAGAATGCCACGAGTTGATCCCTGACAGCCACGACCGATGGCGCACGCCGTATGAGCATGATGTGCTTCTTCCAAAAGCCATGAAGGAACAGGGTGTGCCGCACACCCCCAGTTGGAATGGCGTTGATCCATTGCCCAATCAGGTTGCGATTCGGCTCAAGGCCGGAGAAGCGCTCATTCGCATCGGGTCCAACATCCACACCGGGCACACGGTTCCAGACCGCGAGCGCAACACGTTGTCTATCGGTTGGTCGAAGTGGTCGGGCCCGTCCACTGAGGAACCATCGGTGGCAGATGCGCGAAGTGCCTGGCAACTCGATCCCGCTGTGCGGGAAGCCCTGCCCCATGCGTGGATGAAGACCGCGTGGGATCGCTGGGCGGCAACACAAAAATTGGGCGATACAATTGAAGATCGGTATGCGCCATTTGACATTAATCGCATTAAAGCAGGAGAAGTTGTGGGGTGGCGCACAGAACTGGAGCGCAAGGCCGCAGCCGCAGGTGATGCATGGAAGGCTTTTCAAACTGTGGTGTGAAGAAGGAAAATTGAATTGCGCACAACAAAAAAGCCCGATTGCAAAATTGGGCTTTTTTGTTGATGGATCAGAATTTGGTTACAGCGGGTTGCCGTTAAAAGCCGGAACTGACCCCGGCATCGAGGCTGTTGGGGATGTTCATGGAAATGCCTTTGGTAAAAAGCGGTTAGCTATCCGTTATAAGCAGTTAAATGCATCAATCGGTTCCAATGTTGCTGGGCAGCAGTTTCTACGGTGGCATCGCTCCAGGGTTCGATGGGGTGAATGAGGTCTTTGGGCGGATCGGGCAGGGCAATGACGTTGGATGCGGCGACATAGGCAAATACAAAGGACCAGCGCGATTGTGGACTGAGGTTGGGTTCAGAGGCATGGAGGGTGTTGCCGTGGAACAACAGGATGGAGCCGGATGTCATTTCACAGTGAACTTCTTCCATATGTTTGAGTGCCATGTCAACGCGATAAGGATCGGCGATGAGTTGTGAGCCAGAAGGCCGATGTTCGAGGCGGCCCAAAAGGTTGGAGCCTTTGACCACACGCAGACAACCATTTGCTTTTGTGGCCGGATCGAGGGCAACCATAACACTGATGAAATTGGGAAAGAAAAATTCTTTGTAGTGATAACCGTAGTCCTGGTGCCACTGCCAGCCGCCGGTGTTGGTGTCTTTCATCATGGTGAGGTGGTAATAATGGCAGGTTTTGCTTTTGAAAAGCTGTTCCAGTGGGCCAACGATGCGGTGGCTTTGTACGTATGCGCTGTAGATGTCGTCTTCTATTTTTGTGCGGTTGACCAGGCGGGTGCCCAGACCTTCGCCTTCAAAATTTTTGTTGGTTTTGGCCTGACCGGTCAGAACCGGGTCTTTTCGCGCAATGGTTAAAATGTGGTCCATATCCGATTTTGGAAACTGATCTTTGAGGATGAGATAACCATCCTGTTCAAATTGCTGAATTTGTGCGGGGGTTAATGATGCATGGCTCAAGAAGGATCTCCTTGATGAATGTTTAAGAACCCATTTGTTTGTTGATGACGGTGATGGGTTGCGGGTATTGAATGGGGCCTAATGGGGTGTTGATGGTTGGGGTTACTTGCAGGCGAATGTTTTTGGATGCACCACCTTGACCGCTCAGAGACAGGGCCAGATCGACCATGTCGCGCAGGCCACCCTTGAAGAAGGAGAGCAGGTTCAGGTTTATCACAACAGGCACATCTTGCGGTTGGCCGGGGGGCATCACAATGGGTTGATCTACGGTGCCGCTGATGGTTTCTTTGTCTTGCAAAAAGAGTGTCCATGCCAGGCCCATCAGTTTGGCGGGAACAGGGTTGTCGGCGGGGTTTTCGGCTTTGACATGAAGTGTGAAAGTGAGGGGCAGTTCATTACTGGCCAGTGCCAGGCCCAATCGCCCGGCGTTTATGAGGCCAATGTCCTGATACGATTTGACGTTGTTGAGCGAAATGCCCGCCAGGTTCAGGTCGCTGAGATGGCTGAGGCTGAAATCCACACGGCGCAAGGCGGCCACTTCTTTGAGCGTGGCGCAATGGGAAAAGAGGGGCAATATGACAAGAGCCAACCATTTGGCGAGGCGTAAGGAGTTCATGACTGCCTTTCTATTTGGGATTATGAGATGTGATTTGGCTGCGGGAATATAGTGGATTTTATCGTTTGCTACAACTCTCTTTCTTTTGTAATTATCCTTTACTTTTTTAGGGATTGTGTTATTTGATTGGATGTGCTGACCTGTGCGGTAAACAAGATTGAAAGGAGTGATCCAATGGTGCGGGTTAACGAAGATGTTTTGCGTCCGCTGGTTGAATATGATGCCCCTGCCCGGTTTGATTGGCATGTTGAGCAAATTACCAATACGGCCGGGTGCCGATTGACGGGTGGCAGTGGGGCCAGTTGCTGGGGATATAACCAGTCAAATCTCGTGCGGTTTGAGCAGGATTTGTATGCCCTGTCGTGGCGTGACGATTTGACGCTTGCGATTTTTCGGCGGCTTGATAGCGGCAAATGGGAAATGGGGCCGGTGTTGCCGCCTGTGCCGCAAAATGGCAATTTGCTGGTGGATTCCACAGGGCGTTTGCATGTCATTGGCGGCGACCGCGCTTCATGGCATGTGTTGTTTGATGAACCGGGGCGGATCGATTGTTTTGAATTGCGCCGCCGCGTGCTGGCCGATTCGCGGTTTGGAGCGAGCATTGATGATCAAGATCGCATTTTTGTGGGCGGTGGGCTTGAGCAATTGGGCTGGTATATTCTGGATGGGGCCAAAGATTTTCAGGTTGTGGCGTCTGGACAATTGACCCATGATCAGGCACGCGGGTATTCCTTTTTGATGTTTCACAACGGCGCGGTGCATACCTTTTGCAGCGATGATTATTTTTTGCCGGGCGATCATTTTCCAAATCAACAGGTCAAGTATAAAGATGCACAAACCGGTGAGCCGATTGTGATAGAAACCGAGCATGGCATTTATCCAGTGTTGCGAGCCTATTATTATTACAATCGGGATGTGATGGCAATGCCCGATGCCTGGGATATGACGGTGATGAGTGATGTGTCTGATACGTTTGCCGAACCGCCTGCGGGTGATGGCTCACGCGGGACAACCGATCAGCAGGATTTGTTTCTGGATGGCGATGGGCAGTTGCATTTTGTGTATTATGAAAATCGCCAGCCTTCGCGCGAGGTGTGGGCGGGAACAGGACAGGATGCGGCAAACAGCCGTTTATATCACGCGGTGGGGCCGCCGGGCGGGCCGTTTCAAACATGGTGTTTGGGCAATTTTAACAGTGGGCGATTGTATCAAACGCCGGATGGCCGGTTGCATTATTTTTTAACATTTGGAAGGCGTGGGGCGGCTCAATCGCTGTGGTATGCGGTGAGCGAAACAGGGCGGTGGGATCGGATGAGCGAACCGATGAAACTGGATACGGGCGGTGGGTTCTGGCATTTTTTTACCAATATAAAACGAACGGGTGGCACCTGTGTGGATTGGGTGGATGGCTACTGGACGGGGCCATCGGGCGGAAACAGCAACGAGGTTTTTTATGGCAGGTTGAAACCGTAAATTTTGACATGTGGTCAAACGGCGTGCTCTCACGAGCACGCCGTTTTTTTATTATGGCAACGGTTTCACCTGGAGATCAAACCCCTGCATGTCGATCCCGCCCTGGCCATTTTGCACGCGGATGGTGATGGTGTGGGTGCCCACATCTTCGCGTTTGGGGCGGGCGGTGAACAGGCCGGTGTGTTCGTCCAGATGAATCCAGGAAGGGCCTTCGTCGAGGAGGAATCGCAGGGTGTCACCGTCGCGAAAGGCCGAGACATACCGCTGGGTTCCATCACTTTCACAGCGCAGTTCGCCAATGGAAACAATGGCGATGAGTTGATAGGTATAGAGGTGATCGGCAAGGGCTTGAGGGATAGGTTGTGAGACGATCATGGGGCGCGGGGCTTCGATTAAATCGGACGGGCCGCTGCGCACATCGTGGATATCCACGGCGACAATGCGGTAAAAGGCAAAGGCTTTGGGGGCATCCAACTGGATGGTGGTGTGAGGGGTGTTGGCGATCAAGTTGGATGGAAATGTTGCGGTTTTGCCTTTGCCAATGGCAACTTCGTATGAGGTTTGACTGATGGAGAAGCCGCGTTCGTTGCTGCCGTAAATTTCGTAGTGATGGGGAAGATTGCCCTCCGGGTTGGGCTGCCAGTTCAATGTGAGTGTGCGGTTGTGATAATCGGGGATGATTTGAACCAGTAATGGCACACCGGGCGCTTGTGGGGTGAATGACCATACCGGACTCCAGTTGCCCCATAGGCCATCGGTTCTTCGCGGGCGAATGCGCCAGTAATAAGTCTGGTTGGGATTGAGCAAGCCTTCACAGGGAATGTGCCATTCGGCTTTGCCTTTGGATGGGGTGCGCGAGATGAGTTTGTCAAAAACAGGCGACAGCAGAAAGAGCATGTTTTTGTGGGCACTGAGTTGAAAATGGTAGTCGGTAGTGTCTGGGACAGTAGGCCATGAAAAGGTAAACTGTGTGCCGAGGACCTGTGCATTGTTTGATGGATACATGGGCGCTTCAGGCGCTTGAGGGGCGGGTTCGGTTTCTTTTTTTGCATAAGCATGCGTGACGCGAACGCGGCCTTCGGTTTCAGCGGTGTAGTGGATCGTGTTCTGACCGAGTTCGAGCGCGGGCAATGAGAGGGGGGCCATTTGTAAATCGGTTTCTGTGGCGAGGTGTTTGAGGATCTGGGTATTGGCATTGGCCCGAATGCGAATGTGATAGGTGTATGACGCTGGTGTATTGGCTGGAAAAAAAGGATCGAGAGAAAGGGATTGTGGATCGTTTGTTTTTTGAAATGGGAGTTCTTGATAGGTCTGTCCATCGCGAGATATCTCGATGGTGATTTTGTCTTGTGGTTCTCGGGTGATGATCAGATCGAGTGTGCCACCCACAATGACGTATGGGCTGCGGATGGTGTAGATCAGGGTGGCTTCTTTGTTTGATGCGATGGGGTGGCACCCATTTTTATCTGAGATCCAGCCGTTGTTGTGATCGGCCCAATGTAAGTCCGTTAAGTCGGGGGTGTAATGCATTTGGCCATTGGCGAGGCGTTTGGGGCGTTCCAAGAAACCGTGGTATTTGCCGCGATCTTCCCAATCCCAGGTGAGAGATTCACCGGGGCGCAGGGTGAAATTCATGGTTTGAGCGGTCAATTGAGGGCGTTTTCCTGTGCGGGGGCCGGTGTAAAAAAAGAGCGAGGCCGCCCCTTCGCTGATGGTTCGGCTTTCGCCTTGAAGGATGCCATAAGCATGGCCGCGTTTGACGATGTCGTGATCGCGGGAAAGGTCTTCTTCATTGGCAACGGTCTGGTTGTCGCGCAACAAATAACACAGGTGTTCGTCGCTGTCTAACAGATGAAAGGCCCCGTCGTAATAGACTTCGGTGGTGCAATGGCCATGCGGGTAACCGCGCCGAATGCGCAATCCTGCGGCCTGCCACAAATTGGAGACGGTGTAGGCTTCGTCCCAACAGAGCGTGTAACTGGGGTGATGAAAATAGGCCAAATTGAGGAAGTTTTTTCCCGGTGAAGATTTCGTGTTTTTGTTCCGTGGTGAAGTTGTCAGAGCATAAGCAATCTGTATTGCTTGCCTAATCTGGTCGTGCTATTTTATGGCATCCACAAGATCAT
>CAXNEV010000093.1:0-9826 GCA_964200925.1 Candidatus Latescibacterota bacterium
GAGGTTCCCAACAACACAGAATTGGTTTGAGACCCCTCAACGGACTGGCGAACCCGAGAGGGCAATTGATCAGCGCGAATCTCCTGATCTGGACAGGTGACCACCAGCCGTTCAATGGTATTTTTTAACTCGCGCACATTGCCCGGCCACCCATAGGCCAACACTTGCTGCATGGCATCGGGCAATAAGTGTTTGCGCTGTTTTTGGTGCAACAAACAAAGCCTTTCCAAAAATGTTTCAACCAGCAACGGAATGTCTTCAATACGCGCTCTTAAAGGCGGCAGCCGAATGGGCACCACGTTGAGGCGATAATACAAATCTTCGCGGAAACGACCCGTTGCCACCTCTTTTTCAAGGTCGCGATTGGTGGCAAAAATAGGCCGGACATCTGTTTTGACAGTGCGTGTACTGCCCACCGGACGATAGACGCGCTCTTCTAAAACGCGCAACAAATCGACCTGATTGTGCAAAGGAATTTCACTGACCTCATCAAAAAATAGCGTCCCCCCTTCTGCTGCTGCAAAATGGCCGGGTTTATCGGTTGTTGCCCCGGTAAAAGCCCCTTTTACATACCCAAATAGTTCGGCTTCAAAGAGCGCCTCTGAAAAAGCTCCACAATTCATGGCTACCAGAGGCCCTTGACGGTGGTTGCTGCGCTGGTGAATGGCCCGTGCAACCAGTTCTTTGCCCGTACCTGTTTCACCCGTAATCAAGACGGGCACACTGGTCATGGCCGCCTGCACAATGGTATCACACACATGTTTCATCACCGCACTGCGGTGGATAATTTCTCCAAAAGTCTCGGTTGAATCCAGTTGGGCGCGCAATTCTTTGTTTTCAGCCACCAGGGCTTGATGGTCCAATAAATGCTGCAGCGACAAGCGCAAACGTTTCAAATCAAGGGGTTTGGCCATATAGTCATAGGCTCCTTGCCGCATGGCATCTACCGCCGATTCAATATCGCCAAAAGCGGTGATTATGATCACCCCCGTATTCGGACTGGTCTGATGCACTTCTTTTAACAGAGTCAACCCGTCTTTTTTGGGCATTTTGATATCGAAGATTGCCGCATGATACGTTTGTTTTGACAAATGAACCGAAGCTTCCTGCCCATCATGAGCCACGTCCACGCGATAACCGTCTTTGACCAGTGCCTCCTTGAGACCCTCGCAGATATAATATTCGTCATCTGCCACCAAAATATGAATGGTTCCGGAACGCATAATCTAACCCATTCCATTTTGAAAAAGTTGACGGGTGCCAATTTCTGGCAAATAAATGCAAAATACCGTGCCCTCACCCTGTCGGCTGTCCACGTCAATATGACCGCCATGTTGATAAATAATGCGTTGTGCTATCGACAATCCCAAACCCGTCCCTTCATCTTTTGTGGTATAGTAGAATTCAAAGATGCGATCAATTTCCTCTTCGGGAATGCCACACCCCGTATCCGAAAGCGACAGACAAACCTGATGCGCATCGCGCCAGGTTCGAGCAGAAAGTGCGCCCCCATCAGACATCGCTTGAAAAGCATTGACCGTCATATTTAAAACCGCCTGCCCCAATTGATCTTCATCGCCATTAATAAAAGGCAAATCGGATGAGAGATCCAAAGACAATTTCACATTGCGTTCACGGGCTTCAGGCGAAACCAGTTCAAAAACATGCCGCACCACATCGTTGAGCACAATAGGTTGTAAGCGCAATTGTGGCGTACGGGAAAAGCGCAAAAAATTGTGCACAATGCGATCCAGGCGTTTCATCTCGGCCTGGGCAATGTTGAGCCGGTACAACAACCGGTTGCGCAACTCCGGTCGCAGTTCGGCCAGGTCTTCTTCTAACAGTTGCAGTTGAATATCAATCGCCCCCAGCGGATTTCGCACTTCGTGCGCCACAGAAGCAGCCAAACGCCCAAGTGCCGTCATTTTTTCTACCTGGCCCATTTCCCATTCAATGCGCTTCAATTCGGAAATATCTCGCACCACCAAAACCAGCCCGGTCTGCAAAGTGGCATGGAGGAAAGAAGTGCTCACGCGCAAATGCTGCAATCCCCCATCGGCAGCATGGTGCACCAGATCAAAGTGTGCAAACAGGCGCTTGGCCCGAAATCCGTCGTCAATAATGCGCAAAATTTCGGGACGTTCCCCAAACAAACTATCCGGTGGTTCCCCAAACACGGCATGTCCCGTTCGCCCAATCAGATTGAGCAAATACGCATTGGCCATCACGGCTTTGCGTTTTTCATCAAAAGCCACAATGCCTTCACCCAGATTTTCTAAAATGGAGATACTGTAATCGGCAACACGGGCCATCGTTTGCCCTTTGGATTAAACGTTCAAAAACACACCGTGGCCATCAAACACAAAATTATTCTTCTCAAATTTTGATTTTTTGTGGCAAAAGCGCAAGTCTTATTCACCGAATATCTTGACACCAGACCAATACCGATGAATATTATGCTCATTCAAGCACCTTTTGTCAAAAATAGGTCCTCTTACCACAACAAAACTGCTTCACTCTATGACACAGACTCCCACAACATCTGTTTGGCAAACCTTATACCAGGTGTTTACCACCCAACGCACCCAGCTTTTGAACACCTGGAAAAAGCGCATTGGTGAAACACCTGTATTGCAACTTCGTGAAGACATAGACGCCGCCACGGCTGAAGGTATGCTCGAAACCTTTTATAACCTGATCGCCGACCAGGTGGTTTTGTGCAATGATTATGCCTCGTTGCGCATGCGCATTCTTGCAGAAGAAATCAGTGCCTTTACACCCGATGCAGCAGGCCGCCTGCTCATTGCATTAAAAAAAGCCGTGATCGATGTTCTATTTGGCACAGAAATTCAAAATCCCAACACAGAGGCATTCCATATAGAAACGGTCATGGACGAGATGTTATTGCGCATCCTGGCCTATTGTCATGAAACGCGTTATCGCGCCCATTTGCGCAACCTTCAAACTTCGGAAACGCGTTTTCGCACATTGATCGAAACGATGAACGAAGGGTTCACCGCCATTGATGCCAATGACCATCTCATTTTTTTTAACCAGCGAATGGAAACCATTTCGGGATTCCGAAAAGACGACATGATAGGCCGACCTGTTGGCGACCTCTACATGCCAGAAAGCAAAGAAATTTTGTCACAACAACTTCAACGGCGTCGGCTTAATGAATCATCAACCTATCAACTCCAGATCCATAACAAACAGGGAAACCCGGTGCCTGTGCGCGTTTCAGGAGCTCCCTTGCACGACAACCAGGGTGCCTATTTGGGCAGCTTTGCCGTAATTACCGACATCAGTGAACAGGTGCTGGCTGAAAAAATTTTGCGCCAGAGCAAGGACGAAATTGCCCATTTGCTCGAAAGTGAAAAACGCCGGGCCACACACTTTGCCACCATCAATCGGGTGGCACAAATGGCCCTTTCAACCCTTGATCCCGACGAAATCTTCCGGCGGGTGGTACATGAAGTTCAGGAAAGTTTTGGGTATCAGCATGTATCCCTTTATGTGTTAGAAACCAATACGGAGCAAATGGTCATGCGCGCACGGGCCGGACAATATACCTCCAATTTTCCCGAAGGATATCGGCAACCCGTGGGAACGGGCATTGTGGGCAATGTGGTGGCATCGGGAAACCCCTTGTTGGCCAACGATGTATCCACAGATCCCCGACGCATCTTGGCATTTCCAGAAGAATCCAATTCCAACGCCGAATTGTGCGTACCCATAAAAACCGGCGACCACATATTGGGTGCCATTGATGTACTCAGCCGGGAAAAGGGCGTTTTTGATCAAACCGATGTCCATTCCCTTCAGGTGTTGGCCGATCAGTTGGCCTGGGTCATTCACAATGCCCGGCTTTATCAGGAAACCCGAGAACTCAAAGAATTTAGCGAACAGGTTTTGCAAACCATTCCTTTGCCACTCTTGCTGGTCAATAAAGACCTCAATGTGGTATTTGCCAACACCACCTACCTCACCTATCACGACCTGACCGCACAACAGGTTTTAAATAAACCTCTCGTCCAGAGCCGCCCCTCCGCCTACCTGGTCACACCAGAAGGCCGCAGTGTGTTGGCCAGTGTTTTTGAAACAGGCCAATCAAGCCATTTAAAAAGCATTAGTGTTCCCACAGGTACCTATCGAAACCGCGTGATAGACCTACTCGTTACCCGTCTTGAAACCGCACAGGGTTCCCCGTTGGCTCTCGTGGTTATAGAAGATATCACAGAAAGCGTGGAAAGGGCTTATGAATCGTCTCTGTTGCGACAGATCAGCCAGACCATGCAGGGCATTCTCGATAGCGACCGCCTGCTTTATGCCATTTTAACCTGTGTAACCGCAGGCACAGGATTGGGATTTAACCGTGCGATTATGCTTCAGGTGGACAGCGAAAAAAACATACTGGAAGGCAAAATGGGCGTTGGCCCGGCCAATCAGGCCGAAGCCTCGCGCATCTGGTCGGAGCTGGCATTGCAAAACCCTTCGGTAGAAGATATCCTGGTCACATATGACAGCCAAAAAACCCCAACCAACTCGACCCTATCGCGCGCGGCTGAGCACATCCATGTTTTGTTAGACGATCCAGACGATGTGCTGGCCAAGGCCGTCAGAGAACGGCGAACCTACACCGTCACAGAAGAAGATGCCCTGTCGATTAGCCCAGCCCTGTGGGCCGCATTGGGCACACACCATTTTGTTGTGACCCCTCTGGTGGTGCAAGACCGCGCGATGGGTGTCATTGTGGCCGACAATCTGTATAGCGGTGCTCCCATTACCGCAGACAGCGTGGAAATGCTTCGCGCTTTTGCAGGCCATGCTGCTCTGGCCCTTGAAAATGCCGGCCTCTACCGACAGCTCGAAGAAAAAATTGCCGAACTGGAACGCACACAGGAAGAACTGGTGCAATCTGAACGCCTGGCGGTTATTGGGGAGCTATCGGCACAAATTGCCCATGAAATTCGCAATCCCTTAGCCATCATTGGAGGGTTTGCCCGATCCATGCAGCGCCGGCCCGATCCCGAACGCATCCAAACAGCCGCCCGTGTCATTGGCGAAGAAGTGGGCCGCCTCGAAGTGCTGTTAACCGACATCCTCAACTATACGCGCCCGCGACAATTGACCCCGCAGCCCACCGATCTTTCCAATCTCATCGAAGAAGTGCATCACCTGATTGCCGAAGGGTTACAGGGCCGGGGCATTCATTATAACCAGCAAGTGGACGCCGGATTGCCGCTGGTCTCCATTGATGTGGATCAATTCAAACAGGTTTTGATCAACCTGCTCAAAAATGCCTACCAGGCCATGCCAGAAGGGGGTGAACTCGCTGTTTTTTTGCGCCTTCGCCCCGAAAATCAGTGCATAGAAATAGAAATTAAAGACACCGGAGAAGGCATCCCGTTAGAAATTCAGGGCAAACTTTTTAGCCCCTATTTTACCACCAAAACAACCGGCACAGGCCTGGGGTTGGCCATTTCCAAACAAATTATTGACCGGCATGGCGGAAACATTACACTGGAAAGTCAAAAAGGCGCGGGAACCTCCGTATTTATCCGCATTCCACAAACCGGCGTTCAGTCCGAAGGAGCACCTTCATGAAAACCATTCTCATTGCAGACGACGATCACAACCTCGCGCTGCTTTACGAACAGGAACTGATCGACGAAGGGTATAAAGTCGATGTGGTGCATGATGCGCGCGCGGCCATCAATCGCGTTCAAAACGACCCTCCCGATCTGCTGGTGCTCGATATTCGCATGCCCGGCATGGATGGCATTGATGCCCTCAACCGCATTTTGGGCATCAACAATCGCTTGCCCGTCATTCTCAACACGGCCTACAGCAACCACAAAGACAACTATCTGACCTGGTCGGCCGATGCCTATGTGGTCAAATCGTCTGATCTGTCAGAACTCAAACAGGCCATTCGCGATGTGTTGTCAAAACGCGCCGCAGAAGACAACCCCAACGGATAAGGAATGCCCAATGCCCAATGCAGATGCCGTTGCCCTGCTCAAAAATACCCTGACCATGATTTTGGCCGGCGGACAAGGTGAACGCCTGTATCCCTTAACGCGCAATCAGGCCAAACCCGCCGTGCCATTTGGCGGGTTATATCGCATCATTGATTTTACGCTGTCCAATTGTCTCAATTCCGGTTTGCGCCGCATTTTTGTGCTCACGCAATATATGTCCAATTCTCTGGATCGCCATTTGCAACAGGGATGGTCCATTTTTAATCCCGATTTGGGCGAATTTATCTTTGCTATTCCGCCTCAATTTCGATTGGCCGGAAGCTGGTATCGCGGCACCTCCGATGCCATTTTTCAAAACATAGATATTCTCGAACGCGAACGCCCCGACCGCGTGCTCATTCTCGGTGGGGATCACGTTTACAAAATGGATTACAGCCGGATGTTGCGCTTTCATGTCGAATCAGATGCCGACTTAACGGTGGCCTGTATTGAGGTTCCCGTCCAAATGGCCACGCAGTTGGGCGTCATGGAAATAGATGCCCAAAACCACATTCTGGGTTTTGAAGAAAAACCACCCACCCCCAGGCCAATCCCCGACAACCCCAACATGGCTTTGGCATCGATGGGCATTTACGTGTTTAATACCCGATCTTTGGTGCGCCACTTATCAGAAGATGCCAAACGCAATACTGCTCACGACTTTGGAAAAAATATCATTCCCACGATGGTCGAATCAGGGCGTGTATTTGCGTATAACTTCAAACACGGCAACTGCAACCGTTCGGTTTATTGGCGCGATATCGGCTTGCTGGATGCCTATTGGGAAGCCAGCATGGACCTGGTGGCCGACCAGCCCGAATTTGACCTGTACGATCCGGCATGGCCTGTTCACACCCACAGCAAACCCTATCCCCCAGCTCGGCTCAATATCGGCTCCCAAACCCCATCGCGCCTAATTTTGGGACAGGGCAGCGTGGTTGAAAACGCACAGGTGGAACGGGCCGTTTTATCGCCCAATGTGCGCATTAACCCCAATGCCCAGGTCTGTGATTCCATTTTGATGGAAGGGGTGGTTGTCGGTAAAAATGCCCGCCTGCACAAAGTCATTGCCGATGAAGGGGTCATCAGTCCCCCAGACTGTACTATTGGATTCAATTTGGAAGAAGACCGCAAGCGCTTTACCGTTACCGAAGGCGGCGTTGTGGCCATTCCCAAAGGTTTGCCCATTGAATAGGTGAGGTTTTGCATCCAGCACAGTTTGGGCGACCCGCCATGTTGCATCTGCCATACTTTTACTTATTTGCTCCGTTTGGACAATCCGGTATGCCACCGCTCCAACCGGGTCGCTCCTTTGAACTTTGAATGTGAACACTTTCCAATGTCCTTTAAATCGTCCAAACAGCCCCAAATCCCTGCACTGCCCGACCACATCGGCGTTTTCCCCTTGCGCGATACTGTGGTTTTTCCGGGTGTTCCTGCCCAATTATCCAGCGCGCGCCCTCAAACCATTCGCCTCATTTCCGAAGCCGTAGAAACCGACCAGTGGTTGTGTTTGTTAACCGAGAAACATCCCGTGGACACCCCTGGCCCTGAAAATCTTTACACAGTGGGCACCGCCGCCAAAGCACAACGCATGTGGCATTTGCCCGATGGCAGCATTCGCGTTTTGGTGCAGGGGATCTGCCGCATCGAAGTGCTTGATTTTTTAACAGACACCCCCCACTTGAGCATTCGCCCCCGCCCGTTGCCGGCCACAAAAACAACCGATCCCGATATCCAGGCGCTGTCTTCAGGGGCCTCCAGTTTGTTTCAGCAAATCCTTTCATTAACCCCGCACTTGCCCGAAGAACTGCAAATTGCCGTCATCAACATTACAGATCCCGACCGCCTGTCCGACTTTATCGCTTTTCATCTCAACCTCGACCTTTCCGAAAAACAAACGCTGCTTGAAAGTACAGATGTCGCCTTCCGCTTGCGCCAATTGTCGCAGGCCATGACACAGGAAATAGATGTTCTTGAAATGGGCCAGCGCATTCGCACCCGTGTACACACCGAACTGGACCGCAGCCGGCGCGAGTTTTTAATTCGCGAACAAATCAAAGCCCTGCACCGCGAACTGGGCGAAAGCGACACCCGAACCGTTGAAACAGAAACCTTGCGCCTGAGGCTGTCCAATATTCCGCTGACAGCAGAGGCCCGCACCGAGGCCGAACGAGAACTGGATCGGCTGGTGCGCTTGCCCCTTGGGGCACCCGAATATGCGGCTTGCCGCACCTATCTGGATTGGCTCATCGATTTTCCATGGGCTACACCAACACCAGAAACCATCCATTTAGACCGCGCCCAGCGTTTGCTCGATGCCGACCATCAGGGTTTAGAAACCGTTAAAATGCGCATTCTGGAAGAATTAGCGGTGTATCAACTCGGGGGCGGATCTCGCGGTTCTGTGTTATGCCTGGTGGGCCCTCCGGGTGTGGGCAAAACCTCCCTGGGGCAATCCATTGCCCGCGCATTGGGCCGTCGTTTTATGCGCCTGGCATTGGGAGGATTGCGCGATGAAGCCGAACTGCGCGGTCATCGCAGAACCTATATCAATGCCATGCCGGGGCGTCTCATCCAGGGTTTGTGCCGATCAGGTAGCCGCAACCCGGTGGTTATGCTTGACGAAATTGACAAAATAGGACAGGGTATTGGCGATCCGGCCGGGGCATTGCTTGAAATTTTTGACCCCGAACAAAATGCCGCTTTTGTCGATCACTATTTCAATGTGCCCGTTGATCTGTCCCCCATTTTTTTTATTGCCACAGCCAATGTGATATCCAATGTCCCCGAAGCCTTGCGCGACCGTCTGGAAGTCATCGAATTGCCCGGATATCTGGAATCGGAAAAATTGGCCATTGCCCAAAAACATTTGTTGCCCCGCCAGAAAATAGCCCATGGGTTAAATCAAAAACAACTGACTCTAAAATCAGCGGCTTTGCGCCATTTGATTACCCACTACACACGAGAACCGGGCTTGCGCAATCTCGAACGCGTTTTGGGAACCCTGTGCCGAAAAGCAGCACGTGGAATCGCCGACGGCAGCTTCACAACCCTATCCCTATCCCCAAAAGAACTGCCTGTTTATCTGGGCCTTCCGCCCTTTCAAGACGCCCTATCCGACAACCGCCACTTGCCCGGCCTTGCAACCGGGCTGGCAGCCACACCGTCAGGTGGACAATTGTTTTATATTGAAGCCACAGCCATGCCCGGTTCTGGAGAGCTCATTTTAACAGGCCATCTGGGTGATGTTATGAAAGAATCGGCCCGGGCCGCATTGAGTTATGTTCGCACCCGAAAAGATCTGTTGCCTCACCTGTCAGAGCAAATCGGAAAAAGCGATATTCATCTGCATGTGCCGGCAACTTCCGTGCCCAAAGACGGGCCTTCTGCCGGGTTGCCCATGGCCGTTTGTTTGATCTCTTTGTTCACTCAAACGCCTGTCCATCCCGGTTTGGCCTTTACGGGCGAAATCACCCTGACAGGCCGCATTTTGGGCGTGGGGGCCATTCAAGACAAATTGTTGGCCGCTCGCAGGTCGGGCATTCGACAGGTCGTTTTGCCCGAAGCCAATCGCACAACCCTCGAATCCATTCCCAAAGCCACCCTGCGCGGACTGCACCTGTGTTTTGTCCATACCATCGAAGAAGCCTTCCAAATTGCTTTTAAAAGAAAGTGATGCTGTGGCAGAACTCCTTCAAAACCAGCTATTAGACCTGCGAAAAACAACCCCACCCAAAGAATTGCCCACCAAACGCCTGTCCTGTTTGCGCGATTACCTCTCTAAAAGCCACGAAGCCATT